>JAFCZD010000396.1 GCA_019314525.1 Deltaproteobacteria bacterium | reverse complement strand
CGCTCGTTTTGCTCTGCCTGCTCTCACCCCTTGGGTGCGGGGATCCACAACTCAAGGTGCTCGGTGATATCTGCGTGCGAGAAGCTGAATGTGCCTCTGGCCGCTGCGACGAACTCGTGTGCAAGAGCGCCAACCCCGCTGAGGAGGGTGACACCTGCGCTCATAATCTCGAGTGCGGCTCAGAGATCTGCGTGATCACCTCAGGCCTCTGCGGCGTCGGCGTGCGCCCCATGGGCGTGGGCTGCACATCAGACCTCCAATGCACCTCTGGAAGGTGCATCAACGGCATGTGCGTTGAGACGGTGCCGGACGCCTCCGTGGACGCAAAACCTGACGGTCCTGAGGCTGACGGTCCTGAGGCTGACGGTCCTGAGGCTGACGGTCCTGAGGCTGGGGGTCCTGAGGCTGGGGGTCCTGAGGCTGGGGGTCTGGATGCTGGGGGTCCGGATGCTGGAGTCCCCCACAGTGATGGCGAAGTCCCCGACAGCGGCGTGACCGACACAAATGCTGCAGCCGACACAAATGCTGCAGCTGACACAAATGCTGCAGCTGACACAAATGCTGCAGCCGACACAAATGCTGCAGCCGACACAAATGCTGCAGCCGACACAAATGCTGCAGCCGACACAAATCCCGTGCCTGACACGGGCCTGCCCGACGCCACACCAGACACGGGCACACCAGACGTCGCACAGGACGCCACACCGGACACGACCCTGGACAGCGCCCCAGATCTCCAAAGCCCTGATCTCCAAACCTCTGAGACAAGCGCCACGTGTCAGCCCACTGGTGTGACCTATTCGGACCCTGACCCGAGCACCAACCCCTCCCCCCGCCGCACCTACGGCGCCCTTGAAGAGGGCAACGACTCTGACCGCTTCTGGATCTACGGCGGCTATGGGACGGCCGCCCTCTCGGGTCTCTACTATTACGACACCGCAGAGAGTAACTGGACGCACGTGCCCGCGGGTGACGCCGAAGGGGTTCGCTTGGGCCATGTGGTGGGCTGGGAGCCACGGTGCAAGAAGCTGATCATCTTTGGTGGAACCCCCAGCGACTACCACACCGATCTTGATGACATCCGCGTCTTCGACCCAACAGGCAACACATGGAGCAGCCCCACGCTCACCCAGGGCAAGCCCCCCGGCCGCAGCTATGCGCTCTTCTCCTGGCTCCCTCACCAGAACGTCTTTCTGCTGGTCGGCGGCGAAGACGGCGCCATCACCAAGCAATGGGGTGACATCTGGACGCTGCAATTCGACGCCACTTGCTCTGAGGCGACGTGGACCGAGCAGACCAGCAAGCAGAGTGGTGACATTCCAAGCCCTCGGGGCGGGGTCTGTGGAGCCTACGATCCCGTGCACAAGCGGCTCTTCGGCTTCGGGGGCGAAATCAGCGCTGGCGTCGGTGATACGAGCCTCTATGAGCTCGATGTGGATTCTTATGTTTGGAAGAAGATCACCACCACAGGAGAGGCGCCGACGCGACGATCCTTCTGCGCCACGACCTACCACCTCGATGGTGAAGCGCTCTTGGTTCATGGTGGCCAGGATCCACCCGCCATCCTCGCCGACACCTTCCTCTATATGCCGGCGACACAGCACTGGACGAAGCTCACACCAGCCCCCTCACCCGCAGATCGCGCGGATATCATGGCCGTCTACAGCCCGCACCTACGCTCTGGGCTCTACTTTGGCGGGCGGTATAAGAAATATGGCTTCCTCAACACCTACGTCGATGATACCTGGCGCGTGCAGCTCTGCCCCTAGAGAACCCAACCCAGCAGCTCAACCCACGTAGGTGATCATCCAGCCTCGGGGCTCGCCCTTGACGATCACATCCACGTCGTCGCCTTCGAGGTGTCCACGGATCGCCCTGCCCAGAGGGGACGTGGGCGTGACGACGGTGAGGAAACCGTCACCACCAGGACCTGAAAGCTGAGTACCTGCACCCACGGGGGCCAAAAAGACCGTGCGTCCCAGGCCCTCGTCGTCCTCGAGCTCAACGATGGATCCAAGGGCTACGCGTTTGTCGTGTCCCGCTATCTGCGGCCACTTGAAACGGCTCAAGGCCGTCAGCGCCTGCTCAGCCTCTTGGGCTCGACGCCCCTGGGCGCTAGCCATGCGACCATGCTCCAGTGCCGCACGGCTGTCTTGACGTCGATCGGCAGGTGACGCGCCATCAGCCTGACCTTGGGCGGCGCTGGCGGCCACCCGAGCCACCTGCGCGCTACCGGCGATTTTGTCTTTGAGCTGTTCGAGCAGCCAGGTCTTGTCCATCATCGGGGCAGCCTAGCCGGCACTGACGCTGATGCCAAAAAAGATGAGTGCTGGGAGGCGTGAACAGGAGACTAACGAGGGGTGAGCGACGCTACCAGGCGATCTGGGTATAGGGGCAACGCTCGCGCAGAGCGTCTACATCGCAGGGGGCTGGGGGCATGCAGTTGACCCACTGAGGGCATGACGCGTCCTGCTCGCAGCCACAACCACAGGTGTTGCTGAAATACGTCGTGTTCACGGGACAACTGTATTTGATCACTTTGCACTGCTCGGGGTCGGTGGAGACATAGTCGCGATACCATTCGCTCTTTGGGTCACAAAAGGGGATGGGGCACATGCGCTTGGTGCAATAGACCTGCCCACCTGCGAAGCAGCTGCATGTATTGCAGCTGTCGCCCGCGGAGAACTCCTCGTCCTCGACATAGTCTTGACCGTTGAAGGTGCAGAGGATCGGCATGCACTGCCCACCAGCGTCTGGGTAGTCGCCGTCCAAGATACATTTGAAGCCGTCGGAGCAGGGGATGCCGATGATGCCCCCACAGAACTCGGGCTTGGCGCAAGCGCCGAGCTCCCACGCCCCCTTCCACTCGCCCGTTTCACCCGCGATGGTGCGAACATGAACCTTCAGCTCGCAGATATTGTCGTGGGTGGTCTCATCCACAGGTCTGTCGGAACAAACAGGCGCGTAGATTTCGCCACAGGAGCGGGGTTGAGACGCGCAGCTTCCCGGGTTGATCTCCTCATTGCTGAAGTGCTTAATCTGCGTGAACAGCTGCTTGCCCTCCTCATAGCTGTCAACGTTCACTGCATAAAAGGTACGCTCCGCGTTGCCATCAAAGTCGGCGCCCTGCCACTCAACGCAGTATTTTGTCAGCTCACAATCAGCCTTCAAGGTGTAGTCGCCGCGCGCGAACCAGGTCACCGAGTAAACGGCGACAAGGTACTTCACGCTCTTTTCGGCAGTGTACTCGAGGGCCACGTTGGTGCCCGCGATGGTGCGATCGATGGCGACGCGTTGGCCTGTCTCAGCGTCATAGACCGCCAGCACGGCGCCGAAGCCGAAGCGGTATTTCACGTCGAAGGTGAAGGTGTAGCGATAGCCGACCTTGCCGGGGAAGCTATAGATATGCTGGTCACAGCCCCACTCCACAGGAATGTGCCGCAACCAGCTGGGTATGTCAGCCTTGCCACCGAGCTGCATCAGGTCTTGCCGCTCTTCGAGGCGTTCATCGGCCTCATCGTGGCCACAGCCTGTAGACAATACAGACACCAGAGCGACACAGGAGACGATTCCAACCAGTCGTTTCAACATCATTCCCCCTTTATTAGGGTATGCAAAGGTAAGATTAAGGGGAGCTAAGCACCTTAGTGGATGTTGTCAAGGGCTTTGGTGCTCACTGGCGTGATCGAAACCTGCAACAGTCGGCCACATTTTGGAATGGACGCCAAGCTAGAAAGAGCGGGGAACCTTACTGATCCGCAACTGATCCACAGCAAACCCTGAACTGGGGTGGCTTGGTCTGTTCCTGACATCATCATATCAGCGCCAAGGACCCAGGGGTTGTTGTTTCCAGCGATGCCCATGCCCAGGGCACCGCTCCCACAGGCGGCACGCAGCGTGCAACGGCCGCCATAAGGCGCTGACAGGGTTTCCTTGGCCAAAACGTGGTTGACGAAGAGCTGCAACCCTTCAGGCCCGAAATTCAAGCCAATATGCACCCACACCCCCTCCGGGAGCGGCTGAGAACACCGGACCACCTGCGAGCCAAGGCCTTGTAGGCGGGCTGCGATGCGTCCATCGCAAGCACGGAAGATAGAGAGGTGTCCGGGAAAGTCCATTTCCAGGGCATCCCGACTGAGGATTCCCTGGCTTGCCGCGTCTGGAGGCGTATCAAACCTCACCCAGAGTTCCACCGAACCCTGATCAAGCTGCCAATCAGGGGTATCGGCAAGGGTCACATAGGGATGGTCGGAAAGAGGAAGAAACACTGCGTCTCCACAACCTGCGGGGCCTGAAACCTTGGACCAACCCACACCCACCAGAGTCCCAGGGTGGTTGCCTGTCAGGTCTGCGACGTGATCACCTTCAATCGGGTCAAAGGTTAGCAGCGCCAGGGTGTCCTGATCGACTTGGGTATTGCAAAGGGGGCTGACGACATCTGTAGACCCAGCCTCCAGCGGCCCAGCCTCCAGCGACCCGGCCTCCAGCGACCCGGCCTCCAGCGACCCGGCCTCCAGCGACCCGGCCTCCAGCGAAGGCGCCCCCATGAACCCGCCCCGCGTGCAGCTCAACGACACACCTACCCCAAGCAAAGCAACCACCATCTGAGCCTTCATGGATACTATCTTAGCGCAACTACACCCCCCACCTCTACCAAGCCTTTGGGCGGCGAACCAAGATAGCGAGCAATAAGAGTAGCAGCCCTAGCAGCCCTGTGGGCCGATGAGCCATCAGCGAACACCCCCCATTGAGGCTGGGGTTCAGCACCCCACTCGTGGGTCCCCCTTCAGCCAAAGAGTCTCGTGGCGTAGGCCCTGCGTCGCCCCCTTGATCTCTTGGCGACCCAACCGTGTCGAGCTTCGCGTTCCCGTCGATGCCTACCTGAGCGTCGATGCCTACCTGTGCGTCAAGGCTTGCGTCTCTCGAGGACTGCCCGCTGTCGACCCTTGGCCCATCCGCCAGGACGCTATCGGAGCCAGCGTCTGGAGGCGGAGTCGTGCCACCTGTAGCCCCCACCCAGAGATGGGGCCAACCGTTGAAGTCGCCTGCGAGCAAGAGCTCTTCCGCCGAAACCGCCTTGGAGGCTGAATCAAGCCGGTAGATGTAGATATCCCACGCACCCGCGTTCTGATCGGCGTCACTGCTGTGGCCCGTCATTACCCATCGCTCATCCGTCGAGATACCTGGGTGGTAACAGATCTTGCCCGCTTTGGGCGCAATGAGCGTCTGGTCCTCTTTGCGGTTGGGAATATCCGGAGCGTCTCCCCAACGAATCCCCGCAGAGGAGCCCGCGTTGAAGCCCCAGCGTCCACTGGGCGCCACATAGGGCATGCATCCTGAGGAGCCCACCTTGCCCAACAAGCTCCACTCCGGGGGGGCGAGGCGATAGGCGCCGACGCCTGTCTTGTCGGGGACACCGCGGGTGCGCCCTGCGAACCATTTGGCGTCAGGGGAGACAAAGCACTCGTTGATCTCGGGGATGCTGCCAAAAAGTGTGCGTGTGGAGAAGACCAGCTCTGGGGCTCCCACGCTACCTCCAGCGCCAATGCTGGCGCGCATCACTTCGCTGTGTTTACCGTCGGTCTTATTGTAGTAGAGCGTGCCCACCCCACCCCAGCTTGGCCAATAGCCTTCGCTGTCGACCTCGATCTCGCTTCCGCCCTCGATGGAGACGATGTAGACCGACCAACGATCGAAGGCGTGGTAGTCAGTGCCTCCAACGAGCTTGGCCTTGGCGTAAGCGACCCACTTTCCGTCGGGGCTGATCTGGCACTCCACATCCTCCCCGGCTGTGAGCGCTTTGACATTGCTCTTGTCGGGCAGGGTCATGCGATAGATGCGGCGTGTGGACATATCCCCGTGCTTGCCCTTAGACCAAACCACATAACCTGTGGGCAGCGCATAGGCTGCACCGCTCGCGCCGATCAGCACCAGACTCAACAAAGCACACAAGACACGCATACCCCAAGGGTAGCCCTTAAAGGCTCGAGCACCAGTGGGGGCATACCCCCCATCACGGCTTTCTCCATGCCGTGCAATAACAGGCACTTGAGAAAGCACCATGCAACCGACTCCACACCTTCGGAATCTCCGATAAAGAAAACTGCCGTAAAATCCCGCCCTCGCCCAATTGGCACAAATCCTTCATACTGACTTCAGCAAACCTCAAGGAGCAGCGAGGAGAGCGGCCCAGCCTCGCCTCGAATCCCAACATGGTCTTTACCTCTCATATTTTCATCTTTTACTATCTGCCCCTCTGCCTGCTGCTCTACTACGCCCTCGACAAGCGCTGGCGTAACCTCTTTCTCACGCTGGCGAGTTACGTTTTCTATGGTTGGTGGAAACCGTGGTTCGTTACGCTGATGATGATCTCCACGGTGGTGGACTACATCGCAGGGCGGATGATCTCTGCCGAAGGCGCCTCGCCGCGCAAACGCAAAACAGCGCTGGTGATCTCGCTGATCTCCAACCTGGGCCTGCTGGCCGTCTTCAAATACGCGATGTTCGCGCAAGAGAACGTCAACATGCTGCTCAAGGCCTTTGGCGGTGAGGGCTTCTCCATCCTGCAGATCACCCTGCCCATCGGCATCTCTTTTTACACCTTTCAAACCATGAGCTACTCCATCGACGTTTACCTGGGCAAAGCCAAGCCCGTGCGTCGCTTCATCGACTTTTCCTGCTTCGTCGCGCTCTTCCCCCAGCTCATCGCCGGACCCATCGTGCGTTACAGCACCATCGCCGAACAGTTGGCCACGCGCGATCACACCATGGCGCGCTTCTCCGCCGGCATCTCGATCTTCGCCATCGGCTTCGCCAAGAAGATCCTCCTGGCCAACCCCATGGGCACCATCGCCGACACCCTCTTCGCCGCAGATGGCCCCATGGTGCTCGCCGCATGGTTCGGCGTGATCGCCTACGCCTTTCAGATCTACTTCGACTTCTCGGGCTACTCCGATATGGCCATCGGCCTCGGCCGCATGCTGGGCTTCGAGTTCCCCAAGAACTTCGACTCCCCCTACCACTCTCAATCGATCACAGAGTTCTGGCGACGCTGGCACATCTCACTTTCGAGCTGGCTGCGCGACTACCTCTACCTTCCCCTTGGTGGGAATCGTAAGGGCACAGTGCGCACCTACATCAACCTGGCGGCGGTGATGCTCTTTGGCGGCCTCTGGCACGGGGCCCAATGGCAATTTGTCGTTTGGGGTGCGTGGCATGGCTCAATCCTCAGCGCTGAACGCTGGATCGGAAAAAAGAGCTTCTATACTGGCCTGCCAAAGTTTGCGCGCGTTGCGTTGACCTTCGTGCTCGTGCTCTTTTCGTGGGTGCTCTTCCGCGCAGACAACCTAACCCAGGCCCTCGGCTATATGGGCGCGATGCTCGGCTTCGCCACGCAAGGGCCCAGCACTGCGTTGCTCTCGGGGCAGATTTACACCCTGCACAACCTCGTACTCTTTGCCCTCTGCGCGCTGGTGGTGAGCCTCAAGACTCAGTCTTGGGATTTCGCCCTGGAGCTAACATGGGGCAAAGCATTGACCCTGATCATCCTCTTCCTCTTTGCGCTTGCAGCGATGTTCGCGCAGTCCTTCAACCCCTTTCTCTATTTCCAATTCTGAGGTGGGTGATGAACGGACTACATAAAGCACTGATCTTCTGCTTCTTGGCGATCATCTTTTCGGTGCCCCTCTCCCAGGCGGTCTTCGACTGGCGCTCGCCCGACGAAGACAAACCTGTGGCGCTGACGCTCTTCGATCATGCGCCCACAGAAAGACACCTACGCGAATACGAAGACCGCCTCGAAAAAGCCTCGTTCTACCAGCAGCAGCTGCGCCCCGTATTTCAGCTCTACCGTTACCTCGCGCTGCGCGAGATGGGAGACAAGGCCGTGCGCGGCCTCGATGGCTGGACCTTCTATCGGCCGGGCCTCGACTATCTTGTGCAGCCCTATTGGCGCAAGCACACAGCTCAGCTTGGCGATAACCAGGTGCTGCTCTCACAGCGAAGCGTGCAACAAGGCGACCCTGTGGCCACCATCGCCGACTTCGCAGCCCAGCTCAAAAAGCGCGGCGTCGAGCTGCTGGTGGTACCCATGCCAGGCAAGGCCAGCATCTACCCCGACAAGCTCGTAGAGGGGCTGAAGCCTGCCATCGCGCTCACCGGACACACCCGACGCCTCGCGCGAGAGCTACGGCAAAAGGGCGTGATGGTCTTCGAGATGCAACGCGCCTTTGTTGAGGCCCGCAGCAAGAAGAACTGCCCACAGCTCTATATGCGCAGCGATACCCACTGGACAGGCCACGGCGTCAAACTCGGCGCCGAGAAGCTTGCGGCGTGGGTCAAGGCGCGCCCGTGGTTTTCCTCGCTGAAGAAGATGCCACGCTACACGCGCAAAGAGGTCCAGGTGGAGCGCCGCGGTGATATCCCGCGCATGACACGCGTACCCCAGCTCGAGAAGCTCTTCCCCGCCGATAAGGTGACAGCCTTCCGCGTCTTCCACAAAGAGTCGGGCGAGCCCTACGAAGAGCCCGAGGAGTTCAAAGACGCGCCGATCCTGCTGCTCGGTGACAGCTTCGCCCGCGTCTTCGAGACCGACGCCCCTGAGGCAGCAGGCGTCGTCTCCAACCTCGCCTATGAGCTGCAACAACCCCTGCTGTCTATCGTGAACGATGGCGGCGCCTCAACGTTGGTGCGCCAAGAACTTTCACGGGAGATCGCCATGCTCGCCGGCAAGAAGCTCGTAATCTGGCTCTTCGTCGAGCGCGACGTGCGCTTCGGCCTCAAGGGCTGGAAGAAGTTTCAGCTCTAGCTCCCACCTCCACTCACAACCTACGACCACGGCCAGGCCACAAAACCTTGCAGCTGATGACACCAGCTGCTCATGACGATTGTCAGCGAGGAGGCACAATGCGACCATAGCCTAGAGGGGAGACAGGTGGACAACACGGAACCACATGTGGATCATCGAGCCCGGGTGGGTCAAGCGGTGGAGGCAGACAGCGTACGTCTGCTCTGTACCCAGGCATGGACAGGCTCCATCGCCAACATCGTCGCAGCCCTGATCGTCTTGGCGCTCATGCTGCCTGCCGCTGACCACAAGCTTGTCGCTGCGATGCCCTATTTGGGCGTGGTTGTCGTCTATATTATGCGCTTGTTGCGTCTCCGTAGCTTCCGTCGACGCCCCCCTCACGACGACGAAATGCCCCGGTGGCGGCGCTATATGTTTTTGTCCTCGCTGCTCTCTGGAAACCTGTGGGGCTCTGCAGGCCTCTTCGTGCTTCCCCAGGTCGATCTCCCAAGACAACTCTTCTTGGTG
>JAFCZD010000074.1 GCA_019314525.1 Deltaproteobacteria bacterium | reverse complement strand
CGCTTCGTTGACGCTGAGGGCTTCCTTGGCCCCTCGATGGACCCCTCGAAAGCGTCAACGGTGGGGGTGAACGATTCGTTTGGCGCTTCGTTGACGCTGAGGGCTTCCTTGGCCCCTCGCTCGGCCCCTCGAAAGCGTCAACGGTGGGGGTGAACGATTCGTTTGGCGCTTCGTTGACGCTTTCGAGGATGGTCGGAAACGGCCGCTTCTCGGTCATGGCGCCCAAGGGTGGCTCAATCCCGATCTGTCGAATCCGCGCGCCCGACGCCTTGCCCGGATGGTGCTCCATCCCGTAGACTTCAACCATGAGATCCACACAGCTTACCACCATGGCGCTCGTCGCCGGATTACTCGCCACCCAGGGCTGCTTGCCAGCCACCTCCAAGGAAGCCTTCGTCGGAGACGCGGTGGAACTGAAATGCGATGGTGTATGGAACGTCTGTCTGGGCCAGGTAGCTGGCTGCCTGCTGGATGAAGACCATTATATCTCGGGTACGTTTCCTGGCTCGCGGAAGGTGCTCGTCACCACCCCTGAGGGGGATTGGAAGATTCGGGTGGAGATCTTCTTGGATCCTGATGTCACGCCGCGATTTCCTGGCACAGAGACCGAGATCTCCTGGTTTGAGCCCGGTTGTGCCGACCAATATCGCTATCAGATGTCCTTGGACAACACATCCAGTGGTGATTTCTTTGAGCGCGCAGGGCGAGACAATGTCTTCGTCGTGGAACGCGATGTGGAGGAGTTTGGAGATCACCTGGTCACCATCTACTCAGACGCCATCACGCGTTATGCCGTCAAGACGATGGTCCTGAAAACCCGCGACTGAGCACCCCAAACCAAGCAACTGTAAAAAGTGTGGAGTCGAGTCCACACCCCGTGATCGCCTATTTTCAGGTGGTTAACCATCCTTTGTGCCTAGGTGTAGATTGTGGACTACAGACTATTCTCCCAGGTCTGAGATCATTGGATGAAATACCCCTGTTGTTAGCTATTTACGCATGGATCCAGCTTGGCCTTGATGTTGCTAACTAGTAGGGTGCCTAGACCTCAAGCCCCTCGGAGAAGCGCCATGAGAAGGACCCCCACGGTAATTGCAGCACTTTTCGCCATGGGAGCCTTTTTGCTCAGCCCGGCAGTCCAAGCCCAAGCACCCGGCGAATGCACGGGCGGGGCTTGCGGAACCCCAGACACCTCGGGCGGCGGCGGCGGATGTGGCTGTGGTGGTGGCTCGGTTCTCGTCGCCAACACCGATCTGGGCGATACCTACCAATACGCCGACGACTATGACAATGACGGCTGGGAAGACGACGTCGACAACTGCGCCTTCGTCACCAACCAGGGCCAGGAAGATGGCGATGGCGACGGTATCGGCGACTCTTGTGACAACTGCCCTGGCGCGTTCAACGCTGAACAAATCGATAGCGATGGTGACAGTCAAGGCGACGCCTGCGACGCCGATGATGACAATGACGGGCTGGATGACGCCGATGACAACTGTGTGACGGTGGCCAACCCGCTGCAGAACAACACCGACAACGATGGCGAGGGCGACGCCTGTGATGGCGATGATGACGACGATGGCGTGCTCGACATCGAAGACAACTGCCCCCGAGTGGCAAACCCAGACCAACTCGACTCAGCCCCCAACACCTACGGCGACGCGTGTGACGACGATATGGACAAGGACAATATCCTCGACGCCAAGGACAACTGCCCGACGGTCGCCAACAGAGACCAACTCGATGGAGACCTCGACGGCAAGGGCGACAGCTGTGACGCAGACATGGACGGCGATGGCGTGACAAACGTGCAGGATAACTGCCCTGACCTCGCCAACACCTTGCAGATCGACGCTGACCGTGACGGCCGTGGTGACCTCTGCGACCAACGCTTCTGCTATGTGGTGGGTGGCGACCAAGAGAGCTGCCTCGACCCCACCAGCCCCTTCGCCGTCTACGCACCAAGCTTGGCCGTCAAAACGGGAGAGCCTGCCCGTGTGCGCATCTTCGCCAACCGCACGAACACCGCGATCCGCTACACCTGGAGCGTGACTCAGCGCCCCAGTGGATCCACCTCCACAGTGGAAAACCCCCGTGGCACCGTGCGCTTTTCGAGCCCCTATGAGTACTTCTACCTCAAAGACAATGTCGCGCGCTTCACCGCGGATGAGCCCGGAACGTACCAGCTTCGCCTCACCGGTGAGTTGGTCTTCGCCGACACCGTCAACGAGAACTTCCCTCGAAGTCACACCTACGTGATGACAGTGGTCGCTGAGGGCGAAAGCCAGGGCGGATGCTCTTTGGGCGGCGACGCCTCCTCTGCTGGCCTCGTCTTGCTGCTGGGCCTTGGCCTGCTGGTAGCTCGCCGCTGCCGCTGAGACCAGCCTCCTAAGCGTCGCTGTAGACTTTACTCCACACCTTCAAGATCGCTCTCCAACGTTGGAGAGCAGGCTGCGACGTCGCAGGGCCCCCTTTGCCGTCTGATCAACCCACGAACTATGATCGCTGAGTCATGGCGTGGTGAGAAAACTCCGCAGAAGACTCAAAGCTTGCCCAGCACTTCAAGAAGAAGACATCGGCTGCAACCCTTGAGGTTGCAACCTGTGGAGTATCCTCCCCAATCCTCCCCAATCCTCGGATTGTCTCCAGGGGTGTCTTTCCCACCAAAACCCTAGAGCACCTTGCTTTTGCTGAAGTTCCCTGGTGGCAAGACCCCACACCTCGCGACGGCACACTTCCTGCTTAGTTATCTTCGGAATGAATTCCATTACTTGTCCCACACTGTGTGCAGCCACGGCTGGCTGGAATGTCCCTTGCGCGAAGGCGTTGGCGTCCAGTCAGGATTCCCATCGGCGCTGCCAGGACGTATACTTATTGCCAAACTCGAACGCAGCCGTCTGTCGTCTCCACCCCGTGGGGAGCAGGGCTTCGTTCGACGAGAGGATGGAGACACGATGAAGCATCTCCTGCTAGCCATCATAGTTGTGCTCGCTGCAGGTTGCTCCAATTCGGAGTTGCAGCCCATTGATGACCAAGAGAACTTGATCGTCGACGACAAGCTCCAGATTTCAGGAGAGGTCTGCACCTCCCCCCCCGAAGAGCAGGTCTTCCCTGTCAAAGTAATGTTCATCGTCGACACCTCCGGGTCGATGCAATTCACCGACCCCTCGGACAAGGCCGGTGACGCGGTAGCAGCCTGCACCAGTCTTTGCACCGACTACACCCCCGTAGGCATGACCGTCGCTGACTGCGCTGGCTTCTGCGCCAACGCCGACAACCCTGGCCGACGGGCCGCCGTCGAACGCGTGATTCAGCGCTTCAAGAACAACCCCGTGGTCAGCTTTGCGATCATCGCCTTCAACGGCCGCGTGAGCGTCAATGGGCTCAACAACGTCTCTGGCGCGGACAACCTCTCGGCCTTCACACGCGATGAAGCATTGCTCAACGACGGCTTGGAATCCTTGATGCAAGCCGACATCACCACGGACTATCAGGGTGCCTTGAGCCAGGCCTATCAAACCCTCGAAAAGGACATGCTCAACTCCGACCCCGTATCTCGTGGTCGCACCAAATACGTCGTAATCTTCCTCTCTGATGGTGGGCCAAACCCAGTCTGCAAAGAAGGCTGCGAGCCCGAGGGGCCAGATGTGGGCGTGGTCGTGGACAACTGGTGCAATCTACCAAAGGAAGACTGGACACCTGACGGCATGATCGGCCCCGCCGGTGGTTGGACCGAGTGGTACCCGGCGCTGCTCGAGCCTTGCCGCGCCTACAACACCGAGGAGGAGATCCTCAAGAAGATCTATCAGATCCTCGACCTAGGCACAGTCTATGGCGTTGGAGAGATTCGCCTACACACCGCCTTCCTCTTTGTGGACAGCCTGCCCAAGGGCATCGCAGACCTCTTCTATGATTCGACCCTCAGCAGTGAGGAGCAGAAAGCTGGCGCCGAGGGGCTGCTCAAAGAGATGGCCAAAGCCGGCGATGGCCTCTATCGCAGCTTCAACTCGGGGCAGTCCATCGACTTCCTCGACATCAACTACACAGCGGTCGCACGCCCCTTTGGCCTGACGAACTTCATCGTCACCAATACGTCAGCGCTGCCCAATGTGGATCGTCTGGCCATCGACACCGATGGTGACGGCGTCTCCGACAGCGATGAGTTCGAAGCACGCATGAACATGGACGATGGCAACGCGGACTCGGATGGGGACGGTTATAATGACCGGATGGAATATGATCGGCGCAACATCGGTTTTGACCCAGGCAATCCCAACCTCCCTGCCCGCCGTTGCCGGGAAACCGAGCGGGATGACGTCGATGGCGACGGCTTGCTGGCGTGCGAAGAAGCGATCCTCGGCACCAACCCCAAGCTGGCGGATTCTGACCGTGATCGCATCCCCGACGGCGTAGAGTTCTGGTTTGGGACCGATCCCATCAAGAACGACGCCAAAACCGACCCCGATTTTGACGGCAAGTTCTCAGACCTGGAGATCAACATCCACTCCGACCCCAACGTCGTCGACTACGGGGTACAGGCGGACTACAAATATATCTACAACATCAAAGAGCAGCCGGACCGCCCCGACCTGCTCAAATGCTACGATTTCAACGTACGCAACATACGCCTCGTGACCACCAAGGAGACCTTGGGGGCAGGCACCCTCGGCTACAATGAGATCCTTGTCTATTTTGGTGAAGGCCCCGCCGACGACCCCCGCGATTATGGCAGCTTCAGGGCTGCGTGTGTGCGCGCTCAATACGTTGAGCCCAGCTACAAATATCCCGCCAGTGGCAGCATCACCCTCACCCCCGCCAACTTCCTGCCCTTAGCCGAACTGAGCCACCTTCGTGAGCTTGCGCGCACGGACCCAACCCTCGACCCTTGTGTTGGCTCGCCCTTGCCTGGAGCCAATTAACAGGAAGTCTTTGTCGCTGTCAGGCGTTTGTCTGAAGGAGCGAGTTTGATGCTACGAGGTAACATGCCACGATTCTGTCGTCACCTGCTGAAGCCGGCCTTGCTCTGCGCCATTATTGTGGGTGCGAGCTGCACCGACGTACCCCTGACGAAGGTTACGGTGATCGACACCAAAGTCTTCGACAATGAGCTCAAGGTCAACGGTGAGTTCTGCACCACAGACCCCTCGTCTCTCGAGTTCCCGCTCAAGGTTGTCTTTGTGATCGACACCTCCCAGAGCATGAACAACAACGACCCCCAAGACCCCACGCAACCTGACCTGACCCAGGCCACCAACCGCAGCCGAGCCATCCGCGACGTGATCACCCAATTCATCGATCTCGGCATCACCTTCCCGCCTGAATATTGCAACACGGGTGAGTGTACCCGCGGCGAGATCTGCCCAGCCTGCACAGACAAAGCGATCTGTGTCGGCCCTGAGTGCTGGCCTGACCCCAACAGCTGGGGAGGTGGCTTGCCAACGTGTCCCCCTCCAGGCGGCATCAATGGCACCTGCCTGCCCCTCTGTGATGTCACTGCCCCTGGCTGCGGCCCCAACGACAAGGGCTGCCCCGACTGCGCGAACCCCAACGACCGTTGTATCAATGGTGTCTGCGGCAAGATGCTCGACCCCGGCGTGAAGTTTGCGATCATCCGCTTTGGCTCAGCAAAGCAGGTGCTCACGCGCGACGCCCAGGGCGACGAGGGCTTCTCCAACGATCCCCAAGAGTTGGTCACCGCGCTACCCCAGGTCAACAACGGCGGCTCCGTCACAGACTACCAAGGAGCCCTGGCAGAGACCTTCAACCTGCTCTCCACGGACATGAAGAAGGAACGTGATGAGGGCATCGTCGCCATCAACCGCAGCAAATACCTCGTGATCTTTCTCTCGGATGGCCAGCCTGACCCGCCCGTCACAGGGGCCTCTGACTGGGACAATATGTCTCCCGATATTCGCAATGACCTCCTGGCCAGCAGCGGGGGCAGCTCCGATGTGATCATCCAGTACAACGTGCCCGAGACGATCCTGCGCAGGGTCCAAGACATCATGTCCCTCAAGTCCCTCTACCGCCTGGGGGACATCCGCCTCCACACGGCCTTCCTCTCAGCACCTGATATGCCCACCTGGAAGCAGGACAGCGCGATCTCACTGCTGCAGCAAATGTCCAAGATCGGTCAAGGGACCTTCCGCAACTTTCGCAACGGTGAGGCGCTGAACTTCCTCCATGTTGATTTCTCCTCCTTGCGGCGTGTGTTCAAGCTCAAGAATTTTATCGTGACCAACCTCAACGGGCGGCCTTATGGCTCTGGCACCATCACTGACAGCGACGGCGATGGTGTTGATGACACCATCGAACACGCCATGGGCACCGACCCTGCCCGCATGGACACAGACCTTGATGGCTTCTCGGACACCCTCGAGTACTTCTTTCGCACCTCTGGCTGGGACTCCCTCGACCCCACGGACGCCGACTGCTCTCTGCGCGCCAACGACGCCGATGGAGATGGCGTCATCGACGACACCGATGGGGACGGGCTGAAGGACTGCGAAGAACGCTTCCTCGGCACCAACCGCAACCTCTTCGACTCTGACGCCGACGGCATCCCGGATGGGCTCGAAGTCCGCTTCAACACCAACCCTGTACACAACGACGTGCTCGACGATCTCGACTTCGATGGCATGCCCAACGGTGACGAGATCCGTCTCCACACCGACCCCTCCGCCGATGACGCGGCCTATCGCTCGCGGCAAAGCTATCGCTATGACGTCGTGCGCACGGGCAACGGCATCGAGATGGCGGGCACCATCTGCCGCTCCGACGAGGAGTGCGCCCAGAAGACGGGCTGTGTTGACGGCTTCTGCCGCTGCACCGACGTGATGCAATGCAGCAGCCTCGCGGCCTGCACAGAGGACATCGATTGCGACTACGGCAACGAAAAGTGTATCGACAGCCGTTGCTTCTCCGAGGCCAAACACTGTGAAGCCTTGGAGCGCGCCTCGGGTGACCAGCTCGTGTGTGCCGAGGAAAAACACATCACTTGCTACACCTTCGAGGTCGAAAATATTCAGCTCGTCACCCCCGTAGGCGAAGACCCAAACTCCCGTGGTTGGAACACCATCTTCCTCTATTTTGGAGAGGCTCCCTTCGACAACCCAGATGGGCAGGGGAACTTCAAGGTGGCCTGCACCAAGGCCCGCTATAATACCGAGACGGGGTTCAAGCTGCCGGCAACCGCGCGCGTAAGAATCCCCATCAACGCCTGGAAACCGCCACAAGAGCTCAACCCATTGACGGATTGTGTCTGCCCCAATGGCACCATCGGCGACTGTGTTGGCTCCGTGGCGCCCTAATTGGCGCGCCCTAATCAGTCAAATGCGTTATAAACACATCAATTATTACTACCAGATCAAGGAGCAGCCATGAGCATGCGCCACAGCTTCCTGTTGGCCTTTGCCGTCCTTTTTGCGTTTTCCTGCAATGAGACAGCCGACCTCGGGGATGGCGGCACGAGGGACGATTTCGTCATCCCGGTCACCTGCGAAAACGGCGTCGATCCCTCAACCGATGTCGACAGCGCCGTGGCGCTGACGGAAGGGCAAGTATACGAAGATTATCTCTGCCCACGGAACGACAAAGACTTTTACAAGGTCGTCTTGGCCCCTGACAAGAGCCTCCTACACATCGAGTTGCGCCACCGCGCCGCCGTCACCGCCGTTGACCTGACCTACCGCATCCTCAAACGCGAAAACGGCCAAGACGTGGCAGTCACCTCGGCTCCTGAGGTCGACGGCAACCAGATCGACGCCTATCACTTCTTGGCGCCTGGCACCTACTACATCCTGGTGGAGGACCAAGGCAACGACGACGCCGATGGCAAGAACACCTACGAGATCACCTTCAGCAGCGAGGCGGACAAGGACACCAACGAGAGCAACAACACCGAGGCTGAGGCCAAAGCGCTCACAGGCACCACCACCGGCTATATCTCCTTCAAAGACGATAAGGATTATTTCAAGGTGGACGCCGGCGCCAACGACCTGCTCCGCGTCCGCCTCACCAACGAAAACACGACACCTGTTGATCTCGAATACAGGATCCTCAAGCCTGGCGGCGAAGAGATCGCGCACTATGGCATCGACGACGGCACGCGCGTCAAGGCGGTGCTCGAGCGTGTACACCACCTGCCTGGCGCCGGCACCTACTACGTGGTCGTCACAGACACCAAGGGTGACGAGAGCGACCTCAACGTGCCCTACACCCTCGAGATCACCAAGGTCCCTGAGCCCGACACCAACGATCACGGGGGACGCAATGACCACCCCACCACCGCGTTCCTCCTCGGCAGCTTCGCTGGCACCGAGACCTGCGCCAACCCCAAGACGTTCAGCGTCACCGGCTACCTCGCCTCCCACGCTGACGTCGACTACTTCCAAGTGGACGCCCCTGCCACGTTCACCACCGAGCCGGTGATCGAGATCGACCTGAAGTTCAACGGGGCTGCCAACGCCGACCTCTCAGTCTCCCTCGTGCTGCCCAAAACCGACACCACCTGCACCAAGGACACCTGCTGCCGAGTGCTTGGCGAAGAGGATTGTGACTCGGTCTCTTTTTGGGGTGAAGATGGAGGCACGCATGCGATCTCCTGTATTGGCACGAGCTTCAGCTGCATCGATCGTGGCACGGGCTTCTGCGCTGAATGCGTCGACAACCCTAGCGCCTCCTGCGCTGCTCAGCGCGGTTGCGCGGGCTCTGTGAGCTGCCTGCCCGCGGGCCATTGTGGCTACCAACAGTTCACGCGCTCAAAATTTGAGGGAGCTCCGGTGAAGACCGCCCAGCCAGTGCGCGGCGGCGGCCCCTTCTTTCTACGCGTCTCCGACCTCGCGTCGGACGAATACGAGACCGGCGTGAGCTACACCATGACGGTGAAGCTCTGCGCAAACCCTGACGGTGCCCGCGAGCCAGACAACCTCTATTTCCCACGTTTGCTCCACTACCCTGACCGTGACCCCGAGGTGGACGGACAAGAGTACAGCCCCAACACGGTGCTCTCCTACCTCTGGCAGAGCCAAAGAGAAGAAAAAGCCATCGCCCTCACCATCCCCACGGGCGGTTCCTGGTCGCCGTGGATCACTGGCACCATCGGCTATGAGCACGACGAAGACCACTACACCTTCGCCAACCCCTGCCCCGACGCCGGCAGTGTGGTCGCTACCAGCAACGTCTGCCTGATTGAAGCGGAGTTCCAAGAGACAGGCACGGGCTGCCCAGGCGCCAAGGGCGGCAGCGGGCTAGAATTTCACTATGTGCTCAACCATGGCCAGGACATGACGGACTTCCCCCCTGTGGGCAGCTCGAATAATGGGACCTATGGTTACTCAGCCTCCAACAACAAATGCGCGATGCTCGTGCGTGGCGGGGGTGACTTCAAGCTCAAGGTCTTCGACATCTTCAGCAATAATTGGTCCAACACCTGCCAGTATCAGGTGCGTTTTCGTGTTGGGTTCCAGGGAAAATGCCCGATCCCGCCCTGCCAAGCCAGCACCCACGATACGCCACTGTGCTACGGGAGCTAGACGATGATTAGCCGACTCAAAACATTCGCGTCCATACTCATCCTCTCTGGTGTCGCTTTATGCTTCGGCTGTAGCGAGGACCCCGTCGACACACCCAACCCTGACAGCGGACCGATGACCGATGGCCAGGTGACAGTGACCGATGGCCCCCCACCCAACGCCGAGCTCACCTGGTCGCGCGAGATCATGGACTACGAAAACGCTGGGAAGTTCACCTCCGTGGCCAGCTCAGGCGACAAGATCGGCGTGGTCTACTTCTCGAGGCTCGACGATAAGGTGATCAAGAACTGCAGCCTCAGCGGGACCGAGCAGCTGCGCTTGGTGCAAGACCTCAAATATCTCGAATACAGCGGCGGCGGATGGAAACCCGCCTCCACCATCGTGCAAACCGTAGAGGGCACCTTTGGTAGTTCTATCGTCTTCGATCAAAGCGGAACCCCCCACGTGGGCTACCTCGGCGGCGAGCTCAGCCTGCGCGAATGCGCCAGCTCCGACGCTGTCATCGCCAGCTCGGCGGACGGCCTGACTTGGACTGAAAACATCATCCTTGCCGCGGGTAACACGGGTGACACCGTAGGCCATTGGATGAGCGTCGCGCTCAACCCCGCTGACGGCAGCGTCGACGCAGCCTATCGCGATGTGCACTTTGGCTACTACGAACAGGACGGTAACGCACGCGCCGACCTGCTCATGGGCGGTGGAGAAGAAGTCTCTCCGGACATTGGCGATGGTGTGAACACCAACCTGCTCTTCAAAGCTGATGGTACCCCTGTGGTGGTGGCCTATAACCCAACAAAGACCGGCGTGGCCGGCGGCATCAAGGTCTACGTCAAGACAGCCGATGAGTGGGTGACACGACAGATCGCCCCCGTGGGCAAGAACCCGAGCTTTGCCACCGACGGCAAGGGCAACTTCATGGTCGCCTATTACCACCCGACCAAAAAGTCGTTGCTGGTGCTCGAATCTGCCGACCTTGAGCTCTGGACCCCCGCAGTGACGGTGGACAGCGCGCTGACCTACAACGGAACCTTCGCCTCGGTGGCCTATGACTCCGCCGGAAACCCTGGCGTCTCCTACTACCGCTGCTCTGACGCGGGCGCGCAAGATTGCGAACCCAACCAGGATGGCCTGATGTTCGCCTGGCGCCACGCAGGCAAGTGGACCTCCTGGGAGGTCGACTCAGGTGGCACCAACACCTGTGGTCAGTACACCGGCCTTGCGTTCAACAGCAACGACGAGCCCTTCATCGGCTATCAATGCGTGACCTTCGACAACCTCACCAACGAATTCGTCGAGGTGATGAAGGTCGCTCAGGGAGCGTGGAAAACCAAATGAGATTTCAACTGAACCTGCCTTCGACTCTGATGCTCGCGACCCTTGGCGCCCTGCTCTCCCTCACCACCGCTTGTGGCGATGACCTCAGCAGCTGCAACGATCTCGCTGGCCCCAAAGACTACGACCTTCACTATGAACGCGTGGTGATCTTCAAGCAGGCTGACGCGATGATCGTCAGCTACGAACGCCCCACGACGAGCGGCACGGAGATCCCGGCCAAGATCGTCGCCAACTTCCCCATCGAGGCGGGTGTGGAAAAGAACATCCTCGTGGATGGCTCCGTAAGCCGCACCATGGCCAACCAGGTGCAATTCCCCGATGCGGAGCGTGCTGTGATCACCTTCGATGAACTGGGCGACGTGGGTAGTGAAGCCAGCGGGAAGTTCTATGTCACCTTCACCACCGGCAGCACCCTCTCGGGCGAGTTCTGCGGCACCGTCAAGGACCTCTCTTCAGGGTTTTAGCGTGGGGTACGCACTCCACGAGGCTCACTACCACTTGGGCTTCTTGGCGGAGACGGTCCCCTCTGCAGCCAGGATCTCTTTCATCTCGCCAAGCTCATCCCTCGACAAGAACCTCTCGTGATGCGCTGGCAAGACCTGCCCTTCTTTTTCGAGATGTTTCAGTGGACACCAGCCCGACTCGATCTGCTCGAGGTTGTAGGCGATCACCATCGCAACGACCTTGTAAAAGATGATCACCTGGCGATGGAGGGGGTGATACCCAGAGGCGTAGCGGTCTTTTCGCAGCTGGATTTTGATCCGTCTGAGGGAGCCGCGGTGGAGGCCCAAGGCTTTGGAGATGACCGCCAATACCACGGTGGTCATCACCAGCCCAACGAAGAGCAAGACCACGTTCACGAGGGTGTAAAGTTCGACAATGGGCAGCGCCCAGAGCGGAGCCTTGTTGCTGCTCGAGGCGAGCTTGTCGAGCTCGTCATTCATCAGCTTGATGGTGCCGTTGGCGTAGCCACAAAACCAGCAGTTGAGCTTATCGAACCAGTGCAGCCCGGCGATCTTGTGTCTGTCGAGGATGATGTAATCGCGGGCGCGGAGACGAGGCAGGCCGAGCAAGGGCGCGAGCAAGAAGCGATACATGAAGACGACGACGGTGAGGTGCAAGAAGACGAAGAGCGGCACCGTGAGGTACATCACGCCCCCACCAATGGCGGTTCGCAGCAGCCCGATGCGTTTGGTATGGGCACCAAAGATCGAAATGATCAAGGATCGTTGGGCCACGTCGGGTTGTGCTGGTGGGGTATGCATGTTGAACCTACCTTTACAAAAAGGCCAACCGTTGGCCCCAGGGTGGCGCAAAGTATGTGAGACCTGGTGTGATTTGCAAGGAAGTAAGCAGTTTGAACAACTCAGCCTCAAATAGTAGGTAACATCAGTGAGCCAAAGCGGCTCAGCCCCGCTTCCCCTTGCCAGCAGCGACTCACAGGTGTGGCATTATGCCACGGCATAACGCGACGCCTGCTTGCGTGCCTTAGGGGTGAAGCGCTACACTCGTCTAAACGGCAAACGGCCACTCGATGAAGGGCTAGCTTATGAATATTGCCACCAAGGTCACCCTCGTGGTGATGGTCTTCGTCAGCTTATTGCTCCTGGGCACGGGTAGCGCAAACTTCAGCCTCCAACGCCAACAGGTACTGACGGCCATGCTCGACGAAGGTCGACTCCTCGCCCAACTGCTCAAGATTGGGGCAGAGGTAGACCCTGTCAATCACGGGCAGCTCGGGATCCTCGTGGAGATCGTGGCCCAGCACCCCGGCCGGAGCGTCAGCTTTTTTGGGCCTGACGCGCGCGTGGTAGCGCCTGTGCCCATGGATGAGGCGCCGGAGGCTCATGCCCCCATTCGGCAGGTGATCAGCAGCAAGAAGGGTCGAGAGCTGGCGCTCGAACGAGATGGCCACTCACTCTACGTGCAACGACTACCCTTGATGCTCAAAGGGGACATGAGCAAAGAAGACATGGCTGTGGGTGCCATGGAGCTGCGCATCGACCTCAACGCGGTGGTCTCCTCCGACCAGTGGATCCGAACTCTTGTGTTGGTGGCTGGGGGGCTCCTGCTGCTCTTTGCGTTGGTGGTGGGTTTCTTTGCTCATAACACTATCGGCCGCCCCATCTCGCGGTTGATGGAGGGCATGGATGCGGTGATCCGCGGCGATCTCACCCACGCTCTTCCCCTCGATCGCAACGACGAGATTGGGCGCATCGCCTACCGCTTCAATGAAATGACTGGGCGCCTGCGCAGCGCTCGAGACGAGATCAAGGCGAGCACCGCCACCAAGCTCGCCCTCGAGGGCAGCCTCCGACGGAGCGAGAAGCTGGCCACCATCGGTCAACTCTCCGCTGAGATTGCCCATGAAGTGGGCACCCCCCTCAACGTCATCGGCGGCCGCGCGCGAAAGCTCACGCGCAAAGCAGAAGACCCAGCCGCGGTGCGCAAGAACGCTGAGATCATTGCCCAGCAGGCCACGCGCATCACCAAGATCATCCAACAGGTACTCGACCTGGCGCGTGCCCCTGCACGACATACAGAGCCTGTGGACCTCATCGCGATTGTCCGCGACACAGCCTCATTCCTCGAATACCAGGCAGAGCAGGCGAGCGTGAGGGTACTCTTCGACTTCGTCGACGAGCTGCCGCTCCTTGATGGCAACCCGGGGGAGCTGCAACAGGTGGTGTTGAACCTGCTGCTCAACGCGATCCAAGCCATGCCCGAGGGCGGTGAGCTGAAGCTGAGCATCTGCGCCACGCACCGCCGCAAAGGCGGGCTCGACCTAGCGCCACCACAAGCCTACGCGCAGCTCTCGGTGATCGACCATGGTGTGGGGATCCCCGAAGAAGACCACGCCCGGGTTTTTGCTCCCTTCTTTTCTACCAAGAAACAGGGCGAAGGAACGGGCCTTGGGTTGACGGTGGTCTCCGGCATCGTGAAGGAGCACGACGGCTGGATCGATATCGAGAGCCCTGAGCACGGTGGCACAATCTTCCACGTCTTTCTTCCAGTGGGGGAGCCTAAGAAGACGAGCGAGGAGCCCAACGTGACCGAGGTGCAGGATGATCGGAACGGAGGCGACGTATGAGCGAGATAGCAAGCAAAGACTACACAGTGTTGGTGGTGGAAGACGACAACGCCATGCGTGAGTTCATCACCGAGTCCCTCACAGATGAGGGTTACGCTGTGCTCGCTGCAGCGGGTGGGCGTGAGGGTGTGAAACAAGTCCGCGCCCACCAGGTAGACCTCGTTGTCACGGACCTACGCATGCCCGATATGGATGGGCTCGACATGGTGCGCGAACTACGCACCCTCCATGCACCTCCAGATGTGATCACTGTCACCGCCTTTGGCACCATCGACACCGCCATCAAAGCGATGAAGCTTGGCGCCTTTGATTACATCACCAAGCCCTTTGAAATCGAGCAGTTGCTGATCTCCATTGAGCGTGCCCTACGCGACCGCGACCTGCACCAAGAGCTCAGCCGCCTGCGGGAGGCCGTGGCTGACAAATACGCTTTTGCCAAGATGATCGGCCATAGTCCAGCTATCCAGGAGGTCTTCGACCTGGTGCGACGGTTGGCCGACAGCCCCGTAAGCGTGCTCGTAGCTGGGGAAAGCGGCACAGGCAAAGAGCTCGTGGCCCGCGCCCTGCACTTCAATGGCAACCGCAGCGACGGCCCCTTTGTGCCTGTCAATTGTGCAGCCATCCCTGCCAACCTCCTCGAGAGTGAACTCTTTGGTTACAAGAAAGGCGCCTTCACTGACGCAAGCCAGGACCGCAAAGGGCTGCTGGAAGAGGCAAATGGAGGCACAATCTTCTTCGACGAGGTGGGGGAGCTACCACTCCAATTGCAGGCCAAGCTGCTTCGCGTCCTTCAGGAGCGCGAGGTCAAACCACTTGGAGCGCCCAGAAGCCAACCCATCGATGTACGCGTGATCTCAGCGACCAACTGTGACCTGCAGGGAATGATCGAGGGTGAGACATTCCGCAAAGACCTCTTCTACCGTCTCAATGTGGTGGAGATCCACATTCCCCCGCTGCGAGAGCGTGGAGAGGACATCCTACCACTGGCCACGCACCTGCTCGAAAAAGCAACGGAACGTGCCAACAAGCCCCTCGGGGGGATCTCGCCCGAAGCGGCGCGTCTGCTGCTCGGCTTTAACTGGCCAGGCAATGTCCGCGAGCTCGAGAACGTCATGGAGCGTGCAGTAGCCCTCAGCCGTGGATCACGCATTGAGGCGGTGGACCTTCCACCGGCCCTCCTCGAGCGCCCCTCGGAAGATCTCGTCAAGGCGGCGGCGACGCGCCAGATGACCATCGCAGAGCTGGAGCAGAGCTACATCCTTCGTGTGCTCGCTGAAGAGCAGGGCAACAAGACACGCACCGCCCAGCGCTTGGGCCTCGACCGCAAGACCCTCTACCGCAAGCTCGAGGAGTACAGGCGTGACAAGGATGAGGGTTAGGTGGAGAGCAAGGCGGGAGCGAGGAGCCCGCGGAGCTACCTTGTAGCGTAGCGAGCAGGCACCGCAGCGAGCAACGTAGCTATCGCGCGAGATCAGTCCTAGATGGGACCGGTCTAGCGCGCTGGACGATGGAGGGGACGGTGACTGAGGCGCTGAAATCTGCTCGGGTGTAGGGGGCCCCGCGAGGTGCCAACGTGACGACGATAACGCTTTGCTTTGCGAATGATCCGGGTCTGTCGATGGTGGCTCGACCCATGATACACCAGTGGTCGTCGGTGGCGCCCGAAGTGGCCTGCGTAGACAAAGCGCTTCTGAAACTTGGATTTGACGGTGACCCTAGATTTGGTGTTGCGGCGAGTGGTTCGAGCATCCACGGGTGCCGCAAAGAGAAGCACAACGACAACCCCGAATCCAAGAACTCTCCACATCCGGTACCCTCTTCCCATTTGTGCTTTCCACCATGCTCGCTTTGGAATCCTAGCCTGGTTTTAGGAACAGGGCAGCTTTTATCGCCTTCTTGTGGCCAAGCGCCTCGAGCCCTGGCAGAGTGCCTCCCATGAGCGATCGCCCCTCCCCCAAGGCCCCTATCGAAGACCCACTCCAGTTGGCGGTGAAGCAGTTTCTAGCTGCCACGGGCCAACCTCTCGACGACCCTGAACTCATGGAAACACCTCGCCGAGTCGCTGAGCTGTGGAGAAGGGAATTCCTTAGTGGTTACGAGTTGGAAGCCGCCGAAGTGCTTGCGCCACCCCACCCCCTTGCGGAGTCTTCCAATGCAGTATTTATCAAAAATATCGCATTTCACGGAATGTGCCCACACCACCTGATGCCACTCTTTGGCGTGGCCCATTTGGCCTATTTGCCTGGAAAGCACATCACGGGTTTCGGTCGCCTTGCCCGCCTTGTGGCCTGCTGCACCCAGCGCTTGGTGCTCCAAGAACGCGCTTGTGATGCCATCGCTCAGGCCCTGATGGATCACCTTGGGGCTCGGGGGGCAGGTTGCGTGTTGGAAGGAAAACACCTCTGCTTGGGGATCCCGGACGACCGTCATATCGGCAACCAGGTCGTGACTGCTTCCTTCGTGGGGGAGATGGAGAAGCGTGAGGATCACCAAGCGAGGCTGCTCACCAACCCGAGCCGGTGAGTGACAGTGACGAGATTCACGCCTTCGCGGGAATGACGAGCCGGTGAGTGACGAGATTCACGCCCTCGCGGGAATGACGAGCCGGTGAGTGACGAGATTCACGCCTTCGCGTGACGAGCCTGACGTATCAGTCCAGCGCAAGGGGGTAAATATGCCCCATGCGGGAAGATTTGGTGCGCATGTACTCGCGGTTGTCTTCGTTGACCCCTGTGACGTGGGGAACCCGACGTGCCACAGGAATACCGAACTTCTTGAGTTGCTCTTGTTTGTCAGGGTTGTTGCTCATCAACACCACCGACTCCACACCCAAATCCCGAAGCATGTCGGCGGCGACGTCATAACGACGCAGATCTCCAGGAAAGCCCAGCGCCAGGTTGGCGTCGAGGGTGTCGACACCCTCATTTTGCAGCGCATAGGCCTTGAGCTTGTTGATTAGGCCAATACCACGCCCCTCCTGCCGCAGATAGACCACCACTCCGCGACCCGCGCGCTCGATGCGCTTCAGCGCCAGATCAAGTTGGGGGCCGCACTCACAACGCCGTGAATGGAAGACCTCACTCGTCATGCACTCCGAATGCAAACGGCAGAGGACATCCGCGCCGCGGACGTCACCCTTCACCACCGCCATATGTTCGCGACCTTCTTGATCCACGAAACCATAGAAACGAAACGTACCCAGCTCTGTGCGTATATTGGTCTCAGCCTGCCTCTCCACCGTGGGCAGAGGCTTGAGGTAGGGAACTCTCTTGCTAGCCAGCATCATTGCTCTCTTTCAGATAAGCCGAACTGTCGAATGAACAGCCATGGCTCAACCAGCCGTGGCACTACCGTGCCCCATGAGAGCTGTCAAGCGGCCCTGAAGCATGAACAGCCCCCTACCCCATCGCAAATATTCATTTCAAAAGAGCCTAAGAGCTATGTCTTTGTTGCCTTTTTTGTTTCAAGGGAATAAGAGGAAACCTTGACGGACTGTGGTTGTCACAAAGAATAAGAGGAGCCAGCGGCGCAACGCTCTGATTCTCGCCGCTGTGAAAAAGGAACCCTTATGGCCATCTTGGAAATCGTAAAATATCCAGACCCCCTCTTGCGTGAGATTTGCGAGCCGGTGGGGGACAATTTCGAGAGCATCAAGAAGCTCGTCGATGACCTGGCTGAGACGATGTATGCCAACGATGGCGCTGGCTTGGCAGCCATTCAGGTGGGCATCACGAAGCAAGTTTTCATTATTGACGCCGAGATCGCTGGGCACGAACCCACCGAGTCCCCCATGGCTTTCATTGACCCTGAGATCCTCTGGCTCGATGACGAAGTGGAGACCAGCGAAGAGGGCTGCCTCTCGTTTCCAGGCATTTACGTGCCCATCGAACGTGCCTACCGCTGTCGCGTCCGGGCGCGCGATGTGAGCGGTGAAACCTTCGAAGCCGAGGGTGAAGGCCTCTTTGCACGCGCCATACAGCATGAAAACGATCACCTCAACGGCAAATTGCTTGCTGATTATGTCGGACGCATCAAGCGCAAGATGATCGAACGCAAGCTCGCCCGTGAGGCGAAGGGTGGCTAAAATCGATGCCCCACCAGCCTGATGCTGACCCCGTCGAAGACGGGCGCCCTCCGACGCCAACTCCGGCTCATCGGAAAAAAACAACAGTGAGGGTGACCTTGGCGGCGTTGCTGCTGCCAGGCGCGGGCCATCTCTTGCAGGGGGCCCGCTGGACAGGGGCAGCGTTGGCTGCGCTCTTTGCCAGCGCCATTGCAACAGCCCTTGTGCACCTGGGGATAGGGCTCTCCCTCTTCGAGTCACCCCTAGGTTCGTTGCTCTTTGGCGCCTTACTCCGAGCAAGTCTGCTGATCTACGCCTTCTCAGTCTTGGACAGCTATTTGCGCAGCACGTCGCAGGGGGATCCAAGGCGTCGTAACGCTGTCCTGCTCAACTTGCTCTTTCCAGGGAGTGGGCAGCTTTGGATCGGGCGCTACGCGGCCGCGGCCACGGGCTTCGGGGCGCTGGCGTTGCTGCTCTTCATTGGGCGCAATCCAGCCCCATACCTCGACTTAATCCTGGTGGTAATCCAATCCATGGCTGCCCTCAGCGTCTACCACCAGCTCATGCAAGAGGAGCAGCGAGGTCCGCAGACGCCCCCTCAGCCCGGGCGACCCGATGAACAGGTGGCCAGCGCACAGATCTCCGTCCTGATCGTGCTCGTCACGGCGGTCATCGCCAGCGGCTGGACGCTCAAGCTGCGTTGGGTCGACTACAGCGCCCTCAGCATCCCTGCCAAGGCGACCAAAGTTCGTCGCACGCTTCGGGGTCTGAAGCTGGAGGTTACCGCCCTCGCCCTGAAGCTCGAGGTGATCGGCGAGGGCTGGGAGCGAGGTTCACAAAAACATGGCGCCCTCTTTCGCGCCCGCCACCGGCTCGGCGCGAGCTTGATGCTTGGTGTCGACCCTATCGAACCCTTCGTCCGCTTCGACCGCTACTTGCAGCTGCTGCGAGTACGTCTCGAGGAGGCTGGCTACACAGCGACGACCTCGATGAAGCCCCATCAGCGCGGGGGACATCCAAGGGCTGAAGCGACCTTCCAACGCAAGGATGGAGGCGCGCAGAGATCCGCCGTGGTGACTTCGCCTACCTGCTCGTCTTGAATTGTGAGCGTCAGGTCTGTGAGAAGCTCTCCACGAGCTGGGACAAGACCATCGCCAGCTTCAAGCTTATGTGAGGGGAGAGGAGGCCAACCGCGCTCACCAAGTGTTAATGGATCCGCGGGACGAAACGGGGGAGGCATTGCTCGAAGAAATGGTGATCGTGCTTGCGTTGAGTCGGATACGACCCACCGAGCCCCCTCCACCCCCGCCGCTGTATCCCTGATCGCCCACGGTCCCGGCGGGCTTGGCCAAAGCACCACCCGGTCCGCCAACGGCGGCGTAAGTTGTGGCTGGCCCCCCCCCAGCGGCCGCCAGAGTTGAAGCCTGACCATCCATTCCGTGCCCGTAAGTCCCTCCACCGCCGCCGCCACCGTTTGCCGCGAGCAACCCAGTAAGGGTGATGGTGGCTCCTTCCAGGAGGATCCCACCCCCTGACCCACCGCCACCCCCTGCAGCAATGCCGCTCGATCCTGCGCCACCCGCACCTGGCATATGGATGGTACCTGAGACGACCACAGCGCCATCGGCGGAGATTTGCAGCACGCCACCACCAGCCCCTCCTGCGCCGCCCTCGATGCCATTACCACCGCCACCCCCACCACAGCCCCCATAGAGCGAGAGCAGAGCGACGCTGCCATTGGCGATCCCACCCTCACCACCGATGGCCCCAGTATCGGTATCCCCACCATCTCCACCCTGCGCCCCTCGAGCGCCCCCGCCTCCCCCAGACTCTGGGCTATCCACCTTGATGCCGCGCTTTCCATGACCCAAAAAACAGCTCGGCGCGTCCGCCGCAGCTGCGCCACCCGCTCGTCCACCAGCGACGGGAGTTGCTCCAGAGGGGAGAGCCTGCAACGTGCCCGCGATCTCAACATTCTCGGCAACATGAATGACAGCCGCCAAGCGGCCTATGAGCCCAGCCGTAGTCTTCGCGGAGATGGTCAGCGAGGCGAAGCCGAAGAGGGAGAGGTCTGCATATCCACTCTGGGGGACGAGACCCCAGTAAACCCCCGAGAGCACCTGGCCTGGGCTCCCTGGTGGTCGAATCACTTTACTGCCATCCAAGATCTGCCCTGTGTCTGTGTTGATCTGCATCGTGCTGGCTGATGTGACCGTCTTGGCGGTGGCCTTGCCATACATAGCGCTGGCGTCGAAGTTGGATGCCACCAGGCGAGCGCATCGGTCGAGAGCGACATGGCAGCCGAGGGGGCACGTTTGACCCGCGCAGGGCAGTGGAGCGCTATCGTGTGTGGTGTCTGGAGGTGTGGTGTCTGGAGGTGTGGTGTCTGGAGGTGTGGTGTCTGGCGTGGTATCAGGTGGAGGTGTGGTGTCAGGTGCCCCGTCCAGGCCAGCGTCGAAACCGGAATCAGAGAGCGGGAACGCCGTCACCTCGTAGGCATCGAGCAAACGGGTGCGGAATCCGCGGGGTCCCACGACCTCTACTGCGTACCTACCCATCGTGAGGCTGCCCTTGGGCACCACAGTGTGAAGCGTGTTGGGATCTACAAGCGCAACAGAGGGCAACTGTGTGCCGCCGATGAATACGGTGAAGCTCTGGTTGATCTTCGTCTTGAGTTCGTCGTCATAGTTCGCCTCTAAACGGGCGAAGAAGTTCTGACCATGAACAGTGACGTCAACATCCTGGTCCTTGGATCCGCTCTTGGGTTCAACTGAGATGATGACCGGCCCCGCAGGCTGAACACTGCAGGAGGTCAGCATGAACACCAAGGTGGCACACCCCAAAACCCAATGAACTCGCACCATCTGTTGATCCTATCATTTTCTCGTATTTCTTGGCCACTGGGACCAGCGATGGCCCTAACGGCGCCCCAGGTCTGATTCAGATTCGAGATCCCAACAGGTGTTTGAGGACACAGAACACGTGATCAGTGGCCATTGGTGTATCCGGAAACCCAGGCAGATTGAGGCACAAATTCGCAA
>JAFCZD010000395.1 GCA_019314525.1 Deltaproteobacteria bacterium | reverse complement strand
GCTGAGCTCGGTTTGAGGGCCACCAATTGGGGCGCAGCAGCGGCTAGGGTGCCATGGGGAGAGAGGGCTTTGACCAAGGCCCTAGCCAGCATTGTGTCGAAGGCGAGCAGCGATTTTGCGCTCAGCTGGGCTGCTGCGTCGCGCAGTTGCTTCTGTAGCGCTTCATAGCTGGGCGTAGGAATCAAGCCTCGTCGAGCCGCTGGCGCGAGGCGGGCGAGGATCGCACCTCGCAAGGCCAAGGCTTGGGCTGCGGGGAGGGTTGTGCTACCAGGTTCGTCGGATACACCAAAGTCAAAGACAGCGCTTGGCCCCTGTCGCTCACCTTGCAGGGCCTGGAGCAGAGGGTCGGCGCCCAGCTCTGGTTCACAAGAGCGTGTGCGTTCAACCAGCGTTCGTGCGTGGCCAAGGTCGCCAAAGAGGGCTGCTTTTCGCGCCCAGACGAGATCGCGCAGCCAAGAGAGCCCATAGGCGATAGGGAGCCTGTCGAGGCGTCGGAGGTTGCGTGGTGAAAGCGCCCAGCGAAAGATGGCTTGGCCCTTCTTTGGCTCGAGGGGAAGAGAGAGCGTGAGACGCATCAGCGCCTCTTTCATTCGAGGTGGGTCATAGGTGAGTCGATAGGTCCAACTCTCCCCGTCACGCTGATGGGTGATCAGCAGGATTGGCAGGCGCGACCCGCTCTCGGTGAGCAGCCGCAGCGCGCGGCGATCTCCTCGCTCCAACACCGCGAGCGGCTTGGTGCTGCGCAGCTCGATGCTGCTGCGTAAGAGGTGGTTGGCGAGCCAGGCCTTGTCAGGCCGTAGAGCGCGTCGTGGTGTCTGCAAAATGGCTTCGATTAATGCCAGATACGGATCGTGCAGGGTGGCGACGATCCGCGGCCCCTTTTGTTTTGGCCTCTCCCCCTGTTCAGGCGCCTCCTGTTCAGGCCACTGCGTGATGAGGTTCGCGCGTGCCTCGCGTGCCCCACGACCGAGCTCTTCGAGCTGCTCGATGCGGCTCATGGCGTCAGGTCGCTCTGGGCAATCAGCGCCACGTTTTGGGTAGGAGGGCGGTGGTGTGGTGGCGGTGCAGCTGATGAACGTCGACGCCGAGAGCAGCAAGGTGGCCCCAATAATGTTCCAGCGTGAGGAGTTCATGGGCCACCTCGGATCTGGCGCCTGACTTCAAGGCGTTGTTGGCGCCGCTGCTCTGCCTTCTGGTAGCGCCGTTCCTCGTCCTTCGTCGTGGGTTCGACGGCGGGTACCACCATGGGCTGGCCATGTTCATCAAGGGAGACGAAGGTGAGATAGGCGGTGGCAGCGTGGAAACGCTGGTTGTCGTCGCGTTCGCCCTCCACGCGCACCCCAACCTCCATGGACGAGCGCCAGGCGCGGTTGACGGTGGCTTGTATGACCACCACATCACCTTGCTGAATCGGCCTCAAGAAGTGCAGACTATCCATGGACGCTGTAACCGCCACACGGCCGATTTGCGTGATCTCTACTCTGGAGACACGTGGAGACTTGCTCTTTGTTTTGGACACGAAAAGCATAGTAGCCCCCCCATTGACCAGCGTAAACGTCTACTTGGCGGGAACTCGCCGCTTCGGGTGGCGACGTTCACGGCGATGGGTGAGCCTCGGAGTGTGGTGTCGGCCCTCGATGGCGCGGCTGAGGGTCACGCCATCAGCATATTCGAGTTCCCCTCCAATGGGGACACCGCTAGCGATCCGGGAGATTTGCACGCCTAGAGGCTTGAGCAGCCCAGCTAGATAGAGCGCGGTGGCGTCGCCCTCGACGTTGGGGCTCGTGGCTAGGATCACCTCGTCCACGCCTTCGAGTCGTGTAAGCAAGGGCTTGAGCTTCAGGTCATTGGGGCCGATTCCGTCAAGGGGTGAGAGCAGGCCGTGGAGCACATGGTAGCGCCCCCGGAAGCCACCGCCACGATCGATGGCCAGCACATCCTGGGGCTGAGCGACCACCATGATCACCGTCTCATCGCGCCGCGCGTCGGTGCAAAACGCGCACGGGTCAGCCTCGGTGAGCATGGCGCAGCTTCCACATTGTTTGAGCTTGGTCTTCACCTCCTGAATCGAGGCCGCGAGCTGCTCAGCATAACTCTCGGGCGCGCGCAGGATGTAGAAGGCCAGACGGGTCGCGGTGCGCTCGCCGATGCCAGGCAGCCGGGAGAGCTGCTTGACGAGTCGTTTTAGCGGGTCCACACCGTGGCTCAAAAGATGCCGGGGATGTTCATCGGCAGGCCCCCCGTGGCTTCAGAGAGCTGCTCTTTTGCGACCTCTGTGGCCTTGGTCATGGCTTGATTGATCGCGGCCACCACGAGGTCCTCGAGCATGCCGACATCGTCAGGATCGACGATCCCCTTCTCGATCTCGATCTTCAGCACCTGATGACGTCCGTTGACGGTGGCCTTGACCATGCCACCGCCTGCTGATCCCTCAACGGCCTTCCGCTCCAACTCTTGTTGAATGCGCGCCAGGTTCTGTTGCATTTGTTGAGCGCTCTGTAATAGATCGCCGAAGTTCGGCATACCACCGTTGTTGTTTTGGTCCGTCATGTCGCGTCCGTTTTAATGCTGGTGATGCGCGCGCCAAAGTCTTCAACGAGCGCCTGGGTAATGGGGTGCTGCTTGGCCTCTTCCTTCAACGACTCTACGCGCTCGACTTGTTCACGCTCATCAGCTTCGAGAGCGGAGAGCTGTGTCAGCTCGGGAGAGCTGAGCTCTTCATCCGTGAGCGGCCGCACTGAAAGCCCAATGGCTTCCCCAAGAAGTGCAGCGCTTTGCTTCGCGAACTCACGCTGGCGTTCTCGGTCCTGAGCTCGTGGGAGTTCGAAGGAGTTAGGGTCGTAGCCAAGCTCTACCTGTCCCCCCTCCCATCGCACCAGGCGGCCCGTGGCGAAGGTCGCTGCCAAGGGTCCGGCGACGTCATCGAGGAGCTGCTGCCAGCGGTCAAGGCTCGATCCTTGGGCCAGGCGTCGCTCAGTTGGCTCAACAGTCGTGGTTTCAACGGGCGTTTCAGTGCTCTTATTTGAGGCCGATGTGTGAGGTTCCCCGGGCTCTGCGCCCTCACTCTCAGGTGGCGGCGGCGCGGCGTCATTCTCTTCAGCCGCCAAGACATCAGCAGGTGGTGAAAACTCGAGTCGGGCTGCAGTGACGGCTCGTGGCTTGGCCCGGTTGGCGGGCGCTTGCGGGCTTGCAGGCGCGGGCGACCGCATGGCTTCGCTTGGGGGCTGGAACCGACTCGGAGCTGGTCGTGTTGGAGCGGGTCGTGTTGCTTCCACGCTACGACCCCTCGAGGATGAGCCACCTGAGGGGGATGAGCCACCTGAGGGGGATGAGCCACCTGAGGGGGATGAGCCACCTGAGGGGGAGCCACGTTGAATGCGCACCTCAAGTGCTTCGAGGCGCTGAAGGAGATCGCCGAGGGGCAGGAGCGGCTGAGCGTGCGCCATCTCGATGAGCACCATCTCCAGGAGAAGGCGAGCGAAGGTGGAGCGGGCGATTTCATCAGCGGCTTGGGCAAAACGGTCGAAGTGCTGCTGCAGCAGCGGCAGGCCAGCTTGTTTCGCCTGTTCCTTCAGGTCCTTCAGTTCCGTCTCTGTGGTGTCCACGAGGGCGCCAGGGTCTTTACAGCTGGCAACGACCACGAGATCACGTAGATGTGAGGCGAACGCGCGGGCGAACTGCGAGAGATCGATCCCATCGCGAAAGACGCTCTCCACGACGTTGAGCGCGGCAGCAGCGTCCCGGCGGATGATCGCCATGGAGAGCTCGAAGAGCGATCGGCGATCGGCGACGCCGAGCACCTCGGAGACCTGAGCGGAGGAAATGGGGACTTCTTGTCCGGCCGCATAGGCGATGACTTGGTCAAGCAAGCTGAGGGAGTCTCGCACCCCACCCTCAGCGGCTCGAGCGATCATCGAGAGCCCATCTCGTTCTACCTCGATCTCTTCCTTCTCCAGGAGGTGCTGCAGATGTTCGATGATCAGCGGCGTGGGCACACGCTTGAAGTCGAAGCGTTGGCAGCGGGAGAGGATCGTGGCTGGGATCTTGTGTGCCTCTGTGGTGGCAAAGACAAAGATGACGTGGGGTGGCGGCTCCTCGAGGGTCTTGAGCAGCGCGTTGAAGGCGCTGGTGGAGAGCATGTGGACTTCGTCGATGATGTAGATCTTGTAGCGACTGTTGGAGGGCAGGTAGCGCACGCTCTCCCGCAGCTCTCGCACATCATCGACGCCGGTGTGGCTCGCGCCATCGATCTCGATCACATCCACTGAAGCTTCGTGTTCGGGCACGACGGGTGGCGGCGTGGGCGTTGGCCCATCAGGGTGGTTCAAGGCGCGGGACAGAATACGCGCCACCGTCGTCTTGCCCACACCGCGCGACCCCGTGAAGAGGAAGGCATGATGAACACGGCCTGCGCGAATCGCGTTCTGCAAGGTACGGGTGACGTGTTGCTGACCGATCACCTCTTCGAATTGGGTGGGTCGGAAACGCCGCGCTAGCACCACATAGCCAGCTTGCTTCTCCGTCATCGCTCCTCCATCAGCCGTTGGGGCGCAAGTCTTGGACCAGGGGCCGTGAGCCATAGTCCCCAAAAAAAAGCGGCTCCGGAGTACCCGGCCTCCTCACTACCGTTGCTCCCTTCCGGGCCTGGCGGAGTTCATGAGTTGGCCGTCACCCGGAGCCATAAATTGCTCCACCTGACGTCAAGAATGTCTAGCGGTCTTTACCACTATCAACCTTATCGTTCCAGGCGTCTAGCGGAGAGAGAGGGATTCGAACCCTCGGTATCTTGCGATACACACGATTTCCAGTCGTGCACCTTCGGCCTCTCGGTCATCTCTCCAAAGGGACGAAAACCTACCCCTTGGCGCCAAAGCGGAGAGAAAGGGATTCGAACCCCCGGTACGGTTACCCGTACACCTGATTTCGAATCAGGCGCCTTCGACCAACTCGGCCATCTCTCCAAGGGATCTTCCAATCCCCAGTTGGCGCAGCATAGTGGCTCGGTAGGGGTTCGTCAATGGTGCCTGAGTAGGTACTTGAGCAACCATGCTCAAGGCTCTCGGTTCTGGCGCAAGGCTGAGAAAAAGGCCGAAAGCACCGAAGATGACTCATTTTTGAGTACCCCCCGTGTGACCTCCAGGCGGTGATTGAGTCGCGGGTCCTCGCAGAGGGCGAACAAGCTGCGTACTGCACCGGCCTTGGGATCATCACAGCCATAGATCAGCCAACTCACGCGAGCGTTGACCAGCGCTCCAGCGCACATCACGCAGGGCTCGAGGGTCACATAGAGGCGATGGTGATCAAGGCGCCATCGCCCCGCCTTGGTTGCTGCTTGGCGCAAGGCGACGATTTCAGCGTGGGCTGAGGGATCAGCGTCGATCTCACGTCGATTCTGACCCTCCCCAACAATCTGACCTGTGGGATCGACCACCACGGCGCCCACAGGCACATCACCTTGACGTGCTGCCGCATCGGCGAGCTCTAAGGCACGGCGCATGAAACGCTCATGGCGGTGGGGCGGAGTCATGGGTGGCTGGTTAGCAAATCGCAGCGCGTAACGCCATGGCGGACCTGGGCGTACCCAGACACAACCATGAAGAGCTTGTTGACCCTTGTTATCCTGACCAGCCTTGGCCCCCTCACGGGGTGTTTCACGTCCATCGACGAGAGCGTCGACATGGCAGCCTATGAAAGCAGCGGCGATTGGATCATCGATGCTCCACATGCCCTCGAGCTGCAACGAGCGGGCGCTCTAGTTCTAGATGCCCGCGACGCAGCTCATGAGGCCTATGGGCGCCAACACGTGCGGGGATCGCAGCCTGCCTATTGGGGGACGTTTTCAGCAGATCAACACCCCCATCGGGGGCTCCTGCTCGAGGACGAGGCGCTCCTCGAGGAGCGGTTGCGTGCCTTGGGAGTGCGAAATGACACCCCCATTGTTGTGGCGGGCGACCCTGCCGAGGGCTGGGGCGAGGATGGACGACTTGTGTGGATGTTACGCGCCTTGGGTCATGAATCCACCCGCTTGGTGGATGGGGGTCTCCCAGCGTTGATTCGTGCAGGTGCTGACACCATATCTGGTGAAGCCAATCCAGTCACACCTGGTGACTTTACGATATCGCATGACGCCACTCTCTCCATAGATGCCTCCCATTTGGCAGCGCTCGTCGCGGCTGGAGAGCACCTGCGGGGAGGATCGCGGGTGGTCGATACTCGTGAACCATTGGAATATGCAGGAAAAACACCCTACGGTGAGGCTCGAGGTGGACATGTCCCTGGTGCGATCCATTTACACTATGTGGAGTTGCTGAACACCCTGGGCTACCTCAAGCCCCGGCGAGAGCTTCTTGCCCTTCTGAAGACACGTGGCCTCTCGACTAGCCAGCAAGTGGTCGCCTATTGCACCGGTGGGATTCGCTCCGGATGGTTCGTCGTCGTCTTACGAGATCTCGGTTTTTCCTTGGCTCGTAACTACCCAGGATCCATGTGGGAATGGGCCTCATTCCCCGCCGAGAGTCATCCCTTGGAGCATTGAAGGCAACGGGGGGATCCGATCCGAGAACGACACAAGTGGAGTCTAGAGTTCCCACCTACTGGCTACTGTTGTCACCCCCTGGGTAGTTGTGGGTACTACAATTCACACAGTGTAGTTTTGGAGGTTGTGATCTCAGGAGTTTAGCACACGCTCCAACCTGGCATGTGAGCTGCATTGTTTTGCGTTGTCTACATGAGAGGAGTGTTCGCATGACTGCTTATGCATACTGCAAACTTAAAGAAACACTCCAGGGTGTGGGCATTGTTGGGTGCGAAGTAAAGCCTACCCATGTTGTGACTCGGTCCAGCGCACCGGAGGTCGAGTTCTCGCCATAAAATCCCCTGATTCCGCCTGCCCCAAAACCCGCCCTTACTACCCGAGGCTTCGCAGATTCTGCGAGGCCTCGCGGCTTTTTGGAGCCTATGTGGCAGAAAAGGGGATTCCACCCTACCCAACATCTGCGATCTGCGACCCATGTTGCATAGTGCGACCATGAGGAGGGACTCACGTCCCACGGGTGTCATACCAAGACCGACTTGTCATACCGCCCCCCAAAAGTGTGACAACGAGGCGACCCTCGCCACAGGGTCAGGCCGGATGTCATACCCGGAGCCGCTGGAGCACCCAAAAGTGTGACA
>JAFCZD010000394.1 GCA_019314525.1 Deltaproteobacteria bacterium | reverse complement strand
ACACAATCGGCCACTCCGTGCGGGTCGCAGCGCTGAGCGCCATGTTGGGACGGGAACTGGGCTGGCCGTCCGAAATCCTGGGTGAACTGGCTACCGCCGGACTTGTGCACGACCTGGTCAAGGGCCGCGTGCCCGAAGAGATCCTGTTCAAGACCGGCGCGTTGGATCCGGATGAAATGAAGATCATCCAATCGCATCCCGCGACCGGGGCCCAGATCCTTTTGGCCAGCGGCGAACAAAGTCCCATAATCATTTCCGCCGCGTGGGGACATCACATTCGCGAAGACGGCGGCGGTTATCCCGTCATGCCTGAGTGGTATATCCAAGGGGAGGCCGCTTCCCTGGTCCACATCTGCGATGTGTTCGAAGCGTTGACGTCGGTTCGGCCCTACAAGGCTCCCATGTCGCCGCGCCGGGCTTTCGAAATCATGCTCAGGGACACCGGTGGATTCCAGCCCCGGATGCTGGCCGCTCTCATCCGCGCCATGGGCTTGTATCCTCCGGGAAGTGAAGTTCTTCTTTCTGATTTCCGGAAGGCCGTGGTCATCGCGAGGGGTCGGGATATGGACAACCCGTTGGTCCGGGTGACCCATGATCCCGGAGGAATGCCCATTGCAAGGAATGACCAGCCCGCCATCCAGCTGGAAGCAGGCAATGAGTTGGATGTGGTGGAGTTGGCTCAGCGACTTGGGGACAAGGTTCTCGATGAGCAGAAGGTGGTCAAGCTCAACCCCATGACCCCGCGGGATCGACGCATCATTCACCTCACTCTTCGTGACGTAGAGGGGCTCTGTACTGAGAGCGAGGGTGAGGGTGACGAGCGACGATTGCTGATCATCCCCGAGTAGACACGTCCCTGGAGGCGCTCATGTCGCCGAGTGAAAGTGTCCCCGCCCTTCTTTCTCGATCAATCTCCTCACTGAAGACCGCTGAAGACCGACCTTCCTCTGTGGACAGACGAAGCCAGTGTAGGTGCGCAGATGCCAATGCAAAGTGAGCGAGAGACGATTTGTGCCGTGGCCACGGCGCCTGGGACAGGTGCCATTGGTGGCATCCGCATCAGCGGCCCAGAAGCGGTGAGCATTAGTGCGCGGCTTTGCCCCCGGCTGACGCTCAAGGCGCGGCACCTGCAATGGGCTGAGGCTTTCGAGGAGGGTGAGCGTTTAGACGAGGTGACGGTGGCGTGGATGCCAGGGCCTCGTTCTTATACTGGCGAGGATGTGGTGGAACTCTTTGCCCATGGGGGAGAGCTCAATATGGAGCGGCTGCTCCGCCGCTGCGTGACGCTGGGGGCCCGGTTGGCCGAGCCAGGAGAGTTCACACGACGCGCTTTCGTCAATGGGCGCATGGACCTGACGCAAGCGGAGGCGGTGGCTTCTGTGATCAGTGCTCGGTCAACGCGCGCGCTGCGAAACGCGCAGGCGCTCCTTGGGGGAGAGTTGGGTGAGCGTATAGCAGCGTTGCGAGGAGATATGCTCGCTCTGGCTGCTGACCTTGAGGCATGTATTGATTTCGCTGACGAGGTAGACGCGCCAGTAGACGCGGGGTTGATCAAGGGGGCCTTTACGTCAACCAAAAAAAGTCTTGGGGTGCTATTGAGCAGCTACGACAAGCGGGGCGCCCTGGGGGGCATCTCGGTGGCCCTAGTAGGTGCGGTTAACGCGGGGAAGTCGAGCCTCTTCAATGCGCTGCTCTCGCGGCGTCGAGCGTTGGTCTCAGAGGTGGAGGGCACGACGCGAGACTTCCTGGAGGCCGAGGTGGAGTGGTCGGGGTTGCGGGTGATGTTGGTGGATACGGCTGGCGCGCGACCAATGGAAGAGATGAGTGACCTCGAACGCGCGGGGCGCGCCTTGGGAGAAGAGCGCGTGGGATGTTGTGATTTGAGAGTTGGATTGGTGGACGCCACGAGCGCACCGTCATGCTGGTCAGAGGCGCTGCGAGATAACTGTGAGCTCTTGGTGGCGAGCAAGGTTGACGCGTTGGAGCAGGAGCAGGTGGTCAAGGTGGTGAGAGAGGTTTCGCGTTGGGGTGAGGTACCAGCCCTCGGCGTGTCGGCGCAGAGTGGTGCAGGCCTCGAGGAGTTGCGAGCGGCTTTGTTGAGCCTCGCGTTACCGGAAGAGGGGGAGGTGGAGACGTTCCGTATTACAGAGGAGCGGCAGTGGGAGGCGTTGGAGCGAGCGCGCGGAGAGGTAATGGCGTCAGAGGCTGCCTTCGAGAGGGGGTTGCCACCAGAGGTTGTGGTGGAGCCGTTGCGGGGTGCGTTGCGCGTCCTTGGCGAGGTGACTGGGGAGGAGTACAGCGAGGGAGTGCTGAACCTCGTCTTCTCGCGCTTCTGTGTTGGCAAGTAGATGGAGCAGGGGCGTAAACAGGAAAACACGATTGGTTGACAAAGGTTCCGCGATGAATGGACTCTATGTTGTTGGCACGTCGTGGGGGGTGGGGACCACCACGACGAGTGTGGGGATGATTGGGGCGTTGAGAGGGCAAGGGCTCAGGGTCTCGGCGTTCAAGCCTGTGGAGGTTGGCTGCTCCATCGCCAAGGGAGGAGGGGCCGTTGACGGTATCCCGGGAGGAGAGCTGAGCATCGAGGCGCGTCGAGCCTATGAGCGTCTCAATGAGTTGGTGGGCCCGCCATCCATGAGCGTCTCCACGAGGACCGCTACGGAGGCTTTGCATCCAGCTGACACCGAGCGGCTCGCTGCGGCCCTTGGGGAGCAGCGCTCACTCGATGAGCTGAACAGCTTCCGCTATAGCCCGCTCGTCGCGCCAGCGATGGCAGCGAAGCTCGCAGAGCGGCCCATGAGCCTTGAGGGCTTGAGGGCGTCGGCCGAGAGGGCAAGCCGAGCAGGAGAGGTCTTGGTGGTGGACGGGTCGGGTGGTGTGATGGAGCCCTTCGCAAAGGGGGTGTTGCAGCGTGACCTGATAGCTGCCTTGGGATTTCCAGTGCTCTTGGTTTCCACCACCGCGCGTGAGTCGATCAACACAGTGCTGCTCTCCCTCGAGGTGTTGCGTGGTGCGGGACTGAAGGTGGCGGGTGTAGTGCTGCATCGTCGGGAGAAGCGTGTGCGCGTGGAGGAGGCAGCGGTGCCCTTGATGATCGAGATGGTTGAAGGTGATGTGGTGCGGGGTGTCTTTCCCTACTTCACCAGTGAGCAGTTGGGTAACCTGGAGTCGCTTGGTGCGCGCTTCTCTACACATATCGACGTCGACGCTTTGGTTCGTTTGGTTTGTCCTTAGAGCTTCCGCTGGTTCAGCAGAGCATCTCTGTTTCACACACGACGTCGGCGTTGATGGCGAGACGTGGAACCGGTCTAGGTTTGTTTCACGTGGAACGGTTGAACGTTGGCAGTGCTCCTAGGTGCAGCGTGCTCTCCTTGGTTCTTCCCCTGGTTTAAGAGTGAGGCGAGGTGTTCACGTGGAACCAGTCTGGGTTTGTTTCACGTGGAACAGTCGTAGCGCTCCTGGCAGCACGCATGGCAACGTGCTCTTCCCCTGGTTTGAGAGTGAGCGTTCATGTACGACGTTGGCGTTGATGGCGAGGTGTTCACGTGGAACCAGTCTGGGTTTGTTTCACGTGGAACGCTGCCGGGTGTGAGTACCCTCGCTCGTTCCCAGGGGTTGGTTTCAAGCGGCATGGCTCTGCAGCATTAAGATGCTCCAGTTCATTTGGCGTGCCCTCATTGGGAGGTTCCCTCCTCTCTCTTTGTGGCCACGATGTGGCATGGTCGAGAGCTGGGGCTACCAAAGCGCACCCTTTCTCAGTGGATGGGTTCAGCATGGCAGGCACCGCTCGACCTTGATCAGCCCTACATAGAGCTTCGAATCAAAGCCATGGTGTGTGCCTTTTGAATGACAAGTGTCAACATGACAGCGTGACCGGTTGACGCTTGTTGCCACAATGCCTTCTCGAGAGGGCGCTTGAGCCCTCTGCGTGCAGTGGCTAGAGTCTGAAAGATGCGACAAGAAGAACTCTCGAAAGCGATAAGAAAAGAAGCGCAGCGCCTCCACAAGGAGCTCGGCAAGGCAGAGGCTGAGAGCTTGGTGGGGTTCTTCCGCTTGCTCGTGCGTTGGGGACAGCGCATCAGGCTCACAGGGAGTCACGACCCTCTCGAGTTGATAAGCCAGCACCTCGCCGATGCCTTGGTGATGTCACGAGAGCTTGGCGAGGTCCCCTCCTTCATCGATGTTGGTTCGGGCGGCGGCTTGCCCGCCATCCCTTACCTGCTTCTCGAACACTCCCCGCGCTCTCTGCTGGTGGAAGTGAATCAACGCAAGTCTGTCTTCTTGCGGACAGCGGTTCACGAGATGGGTCTGCAGGGCGCTGAGGTGAAAGCACAGCGGGTAGAGGAGCTAGGAAGTCCAGACCCTCGCTTCGACTTGGTGAGTTCCCGAGCGACCTTTGCTCCAACGAAATGGTTGGAGATCGCGGAGGCCCTGGTGGCTCCGGGAGGGCGAGTGTTGGTCTTCGTGGCAAAGGAGGAACGACTGCCAGAGGCCAGCGGCTCACTGCGCATGGGAAAAATGTGGCGCTATAGCCTCGTGGATGGGAGCCCTCGGACGCTGGCCTGCTACCATTGAAAGCGATGGTCCACCTCAAAGCGATCGCGGTCTTTGCCCTTGGGTTCTGTGTCTCAAGCGGTGTCGAGGCCCGGGCGCGTCTTCAGCCCCATCAGCGCGAAGCGCTGCTGAGGGACCTGGAAAAGGGGACGACTGGTCGGCGCAATCAAGCAGCTGCGCGCCTCTATCACCTGCAGGATGGGGAGGCCAACGCAGCTGTGCTCAGGATGGCTTCCCACCCTCGCGCTGAAGTTCGTGCTGCTGGGGTGTGGGCTTTGGGGGTCGTGAGGCCTCGTGGTGCTGGGGCCCTTGTTCTGCGCGCGCTCAGAGACAGAAACGCGAAGGTGCGTCGCGCAGCCGCGGATGCTGCTGGGATGCTGCGCCTGGCAGGAGCGGCGTCGAGACTCGGGCGGCTGCTGGCTGACAAAGAGCGCAGCGTTCGTGTGAAAGCTGTGCAGGCGCTCTCGCGCTTGCGTGACAAGGGCCTGCCCCCTCTCAAACGAGCGCTCATGGGCAAAGGAGAGGTTCAGCTCCTAGCCGTGGAAGCGCTCGCTCGCATTCCAGGGCGTGGCTCCTCTGCGCTCCTGCAGAGAGCTTCTCGCTCCCGGGCGCTCGAGGTGCGCCTCCTCGCGGCTTCAAAGTTGTTGGAGCGTTTCAATCCACAGGGGAGCCGGGTTCTCGCACGGCTTCTCTTGCACGAACAAGCACGCTGGAGGGCGCGAGCGGCGCGTCTCTTGGCGCGTGACCATAGCGCCCTTGGTCGGCGAGCACTCACCCGTGCTTTGCGTGACCCGGATCAGCAGGTACGCCGAGCAGCCGCAGACGCGTTGGCGCGACGAAGATAATAGGCCACCTGTGGAATGCTGCTTATGATCGCTGACATGAATCGATGCGTTGCTCTGTCGTTGGCTACGTTTGTTCTAAGCGCCTGCACCCTATGGGATGTACATCCCGTGCGTCTCGCCGACGCAGCAGAAGGAGACAAGACCACGTCGGACGCAGAAGGCGGTAGGGACGC
>JAFCZD010000073.1 GCA_019314525.1 Deltaproteobacteria bacterium | reverse complement strand
ATCCCTGCGCGACGGTGATCTGCAACCCCAGCTACCATTGTGTGGATGGGTCGTGCGAGTTTGAGCCCTGCAGCGGGGTGAGCTGCTCTCCCGGCCAGAGCTGCGCTGCGGGCTCGTGCGTGGCAGATCTCTGCGAAGGTGTGGTTTGCCCGCTGGGTTATGCGTGTGTGCATGGGGGCTGTGTCGATGATCGGCAGAAGAAAGATCTGCTGGCGGCCGGTTCGGGAGGTTTCGCTTGCAATCTGTCCTCCCTAGCAGAGGGGACACATTCATCACCGCCCATAGGCTTGCTCGTGCTCTTGTGTTTGGTGCTGCTGCGACGGCGAGGAGGTGCGCGGTGAAGAGATCTCTCTTGCTCCTGTTTATCCTCGTCAGCTTGAGCCCCACGTCATGTACCCAGGACGCCTTGGCACGACGGCCAAGGTGACGCTCGAGAGATGGGAGCGGTCCTCGACCTCAGCTATGACGCGTGCCGCGCCCAACCAGAGATCTGCAATGGCCTCGACGACAACTGTGATGGTGTCGTCGACGAGAGCTTCGATAAGCTGACAGATGTTCGCTATTGCGCGGACTGCAGCGGTTGCATGTGGCTCTTCGCCGAAAACGCGCAGCCCGGCTGCTCTGAGGGGGCGTGCGTGGTGTCTCGCTGTGCAGGGGGGTATCACGACCTGGACAACAAAGTAGAGAACGGTTGTGAGTACCTCTGCACCAAGACCGGCCCCGAAATGTGCGATGGCGTCGACAACGATTGTGATGGCGAGATCGATGAAGAGAGCGAGTTATCTGTGCCCCAGAACACCTGCGTGCAGCTCGGGGCTTGTGCGTCGGCCATGCCCGCTTGTTTTGGCTCCCGTGGCTGGCTCTGCGACTATTCCGACGATGTGGAGTTGTTGCCCTGCACCGTCGACGATGATTGTGGCAAGGGCGGACATTGTGTGGATGACCATTGCCTCGGCATCATCACTACGGATGAGGAGCGCTGCGATGGGCTGGATAATGACTGTGATGGCAAGCCTGACGACGCCTTCTCCGATTCGGCTTTGTTGACGGCGTTGGGCAAGGAGTGCTCACCCACGCCCAATGTCCTGGGTATTTGTCGCACCCTAGGCGTCTACAGCTGTAACGATGCCGCCGACGGCGTGACTTGCAAGACCATTCGCGAAGGCCAGCAGCCACAAGACGAGCGCTGCAACGATCTTGACGACGACTGTGATGGTGAGGTGGACGAGGTCAGTGACGGAGACGGTTTTTTGGGCGTCAAGGATGAGATGGTTCACGTGCAAAACACCGTGGGTGGTACGAGCTATGACTTCTACATCTACGCCTATGAGGCCTCACGCCCTGACGCCCTTATCGCTTCCGCGGGCGCGAGCTCAGCTCGAGCGTGTTCTCGTGACGCTGTGCTGCCATGGAATAATGTGACCTTCACCGAGGCGGGCGCCGCGTGCGCGTCTGCGGGCAAGCGTCTCTGCACCGCCGCCGAATGGCAGGTCGCGTGTCAGGGAGGCACTGAGGCAGACTACCCTTACGGCGCCGATTATGTCGCACAAGCTTGCAATGGTGTCGACAACGCTGAGGGGGGCCCCCTGGCTACGGGTAGCCTCGTGAGCTGTGAAGGGGGGCAGAGCGGTCTCTTCGATATGAGCGGCAACGTGCGTGAGTGGACCAACGACCAGCGTGGCAGCACCACCGGGGTCGATCCCAAGCGCATCTTTGTGGTGCGCGGGGGCGCTTATCACACTCCAGCGTTGGGGCTCTCTTGTGCTTTCGAGCTCTCTCAAGCGCTAGAGAACGTCTCGTTACCAGCCATCGGATTTCGTTGTTGCGCTGACACGGCGGATTGAGAGCAGGGCTCAGCTGATCACGGAGGTCTTCTGGCCTTCCTTCAGCGACGCTGCGCCGCTAGACTGCGCGGCCATGGGCTATCAATACATCTTCACGATGCAAGAGGTGGGCAAGGTCGTGCCACCTCATAACCGAGAGATCCTCAAAGACATCAACCTGGCCTTCTTGCCAGGCGCCAAGATTGGCGTGATCGGTGGCAACGGCGCGGGCAAGAGCACGCTGCTGCGCATCATGGCCGGCGTGGACAAGGAGTTCATCGGAGAGGCTTGGCCGGCCAAGGACGTGAAGGTTGGTTTTTTGGCGCAGGAGCCGCAACTCGATGAGACCCTCGACGTCAAGGGCAACGTTGAGTTGGCGGTGGCGGAGACGCGGGCGTTGCTCACGACCTTCGAGGAGCTTTCCATGAAGCTCGCCGAGCCCATGGAGCCCGACGAGATGGAGGCCATGCTCGAAAAGCAAGGCAAACTCCAAGATCAAATAGAGGCCGCCAACGCTTGGGATCTTGATCGCACCTTGGATATCGCCATGGACGCCCTGCGGCTCCCGCCAGGGGACGCGGATGTCACGAAGCTTTCGGGGGGCGAGCGTCGCCGTGTGGCGCTCTGCCGTATTCTGCTCGAGCGGCCCGATATGTTGCTGCTCGATGAGCCCACCAATCACCTAGACGCAGAATCTGTGGCCTGGCTTGAGCGACACCTGACGGAGTACCCAGGGACGGTGGTGGCCATCACCCACGATCGTTATTTCCTCGACAACGCGGCGGAGTGGATCCTCGAGCTTGATCGTGGGCGCGGCATCCCCTTCAAGGGCAACTACTCGAGCTGGCTTGAGCAGAAGCAAAAGCGCCTGGAGATCGAAGAGAAGCAATCCTCCGCGCGGCGCAAAGAGCTGGCGCGCGAGCTGGAGTGGGTGCGCACATCACCCAAGGCGCGTCACGCTAAGAGCAAGTCACGCTTGGGGCGCTATGAGGACTTGCGCAGTGAAGCTGCGTCCGACCAAGGGCGCGACCCCGCGCTCGAGATCTACATTCCTTCAGGCCCACGCCTTGGGGATGAAGTCGTATTGGCTGAGGGGCTGAAGAAGGCCTATGGCGAAAAGTTGCTCTTCGAAGACCTCAACTTCCGCCTGCCTCGTGGGGGTATCGTCGGTGTGGTGGGCCCCAATGGGGCCGGCAAGACGACCCTCTTCCGTCTCCTGATGGGTGAGGAGCAGGCCGATTCGGGTACGCTGAAGATCGGTGAGACGGTTCAGTTGGGCTATGTCGATCAGAGTCGTGATGCTCTCGATGGCGATAACTCCATTTGGGAGGAGATCTCCGAGACCAAGGAGTTCATCGAACTCGACAAGCGATCCGTTAACTCACGAGCCTATGTCGCCAGCTTCAATTTTCGCGGGGCTGAGCAGCAGAAGCGCGTCAAGGACCTCTCCGGTGGTGAGCGCAACCGGGTGCACCTCGCCAAGCTTCTCAAGCGCGGCGCCAACGTGATCTTGCTCGACGAGCCCACCAACGACCTCGATGTGGACACCCTGCGCGCCTTGGAAGAGGCCATCTTGGCCTTCGCCGGTTGCGTGGTCGTGATCAGCCATGACCGTTGGTTCCTCGATCGAATCGCCACCCATATCCTCGCCTTCGAAGGCGAAAGCCACGCGGAGTGGTTCGAGGGTAACCACCGCGACTACGAGGCCGACCGCAAAAAACGCCTTGGCGTGGACGCCGACCAGCCCCACCGCATTAAGTACCGCAAGCTCGTGCATTAGCATTCGCGAACGCGCGAACGCAGGAACCCATGATGACTCACTCCCCCGCGTAAACCCGCAGTTGCTCTTCGAGCGCCGCAAGCACGACGCGCACCGCAGGGTTGGTGCGTACATCGCTGTGCACCACCAGCCACAGCTCCAAGGCTCCAAGAGGTAGCTCAGGCAGAACACGCACGAGGCCTGGGTCACGCGTCGCCAAGGGTACATGCAGCGCACCCAAGCCGACGCCTTCCCGCGTGTATTGAACCTGCGCCAGGAGCGAATCCGTGCGTACGGCGAAGTGTTCGGGTCGCAGCCTCATGCGTTGTAACGCGTCGTCCCAGAGGTTGTCCTTGTCGAAGCCGATCAACGTGTGGTGGCTGATGTCCTCGATGTGCTTGAGGTCACCATGGCGCGCGAGGTAGTCGCGGCTGGCGTAGAGGCCCATCTCCACGCTGCCAATCTGTTTTGCCACCAGGTCGAGCTGGGTTGGCCGAAACATGCGCACGGCGATGTCGGCTTCACGGCGTGAGAGGTTCGCGGTGCCATTGTCCACAACGAGCTCGAGGCCGATCTTGGGGTAGGCGCTGCGCAGCTGTGCGAGCGCTGGGGGAAGGGCGAAGACCGCGATGGGCTCCGCTGCTGAGATGCGAACGTTTCCCTGGGGCTCTTGTCGCATCCCGCTGGCTCGGCGCAAGAATACTTGTACGTCATGATCGAGGCCCTGGGCTTGTTGCAGAAGCTCTGCTCCACGCTCGGTGAGCTTCAGGCCACGCGCGTGACGCACAAAGAGTTGAACACCAAGAGACGACTCGAAGGCCTGAATTTGGCGGCTGAGGGTGGGTTGGCTTTGCTGCAGGTCTTTGGCTGCAGCGCTCAGAGAACCTGCCTCGGCTACTCGCACGAAGGTCTCGATGTGGCTCCAGGTCATCTGTGTCCCGTGGCTAGGTATGCGCTAGAGAATAGCAGGCTTGCATGTATTGGTCTTCTCATTCTTGAGCGAATAGCTACCGTTGAGTCAGGAGCAAGGAGAACAGAATGAAGGCATTGGTGATCGGCGCGAGTGGTGGTTTTGGCGGCGCAGTGGCGCGCGAGATGCTTCGACGTGGCGTGGAGGTCACGGCCCTCGTGCGGCAGGGAGGGCGCGATCCCAAGATTGCTGGACTCTGGCAGGCACAGGGTGACGCGCTCGACTCTCTCGCCGTCTCCAGAGCTGCTCGTGGCATGGATGTGATCGTGCATGGTTTCAACGTGCCTTACCAGCAGTGGGTGCCAGTCGCCCTCAAGGCCCTCGATCATGTGATCGCCGCGGCGATTCAAGAGGGAGCCACGATTCTGTTTCCTGGGAATGTTTATGGGCTGGGTCCGGACTTCTCCAGGCCGCTCAGTGAGACGTGCCCCCGGCAGGCGCCTGAGGAGTTGGGCAAGGTGCGAAACAGCATGGAGCGTCGCCTCCGGCAAGCGAGCGAAGAAGGTGTGCGTGTCATCGTGCTTCGCGCGGGGGATTTCTTTGGTCCCCAAGCGGCAAACACCTGGTTTGAAGAGGTGGTGAAGCGAGCGCCGAAAGGCGGGGCTCTGATGGATCTTGCGCCCCAGGGTGTGCCCCACGCTTGGGCCTACCTCCCAGATGTGGCTCGGGCTGCGGTGGATTTGCTGGAACGACGTGAAGCTCTTGCCCCTTACGAGGAGGTACACTTCGAAGGCTATGCCTTGACCTCTGAGGAGCTGATGGCCGATCTGCAGCTAGCTTTGGGCGATGCTCGCAAGGTGCGTCGCTTCCCATGGTGGGCCTTGCGTGCCACGGCCCCATTTTGGCCCATGGGTCGGTATTTGCTGCAGATGCGTTACCTATGGCAGAAGCCGGTCTTGCTCGATGGAGGCAAGCTGCGACGGCTGCTCGGTTCATGGCGTAACACCCCTTTGGGTGATGCCTTGAGGACCACACTGGCTAACGCATAAGCGGCGAAGGGATCTTCCACCCTGGGGTTTGCAGGCCTCACACCTTGCCTACACTGTGCTGAAATTCGGTAGACCTAGCGCGTTCTTCTCTTGGCTCGCATTGTGCTTGTTAGAGCAGCATGATCTCACGCACACACGCCTTCCACCTCCGACTTTCCATCGCCAGCGCCCTCCTTCTGGTATTTCCGCTCTTAGGCTGCAGCAACGACCTCAGTGGTCCAGTGTTGCCTGAAGGTCAACGGAGCTCCTCAGGGGCTGTCTCCCAGACCTTGGGTTATGTTGATGGTCTCTATGAGCGTGATGGACAGCAGGTCCTGTTGGGGTGGGCCTGCCAGAGAGGCGGTCCTGAGTCCATCGAGGTGGAACTCTGGGCGGGTGGTCGCGCTGGTGAGGGAGACTTGGTTGCGCGTTTTTCGGCCAACACGAGCAGTGAAGACGCCGTAGCACGTGCCTGCCAGACCACTGGCAACAGCTTCCGCTATCAGATCCCCATGGACCGTTGCATGCGGGATGTCTTTGGCGACAAGGCGCTCTACGCCTATGCCAGCCTCAAGGGAGAGCGTGGTGCGCTCTTGACGAATTCGGGTCACTTCGTGGCTCCAGCTCCCATCAATCAGGCCCCCACTGTTTGTGCACAGAACGTCGCGGAAGAGGTTGTAACCCACTGGGATCGTGCAACTCATCAGCCCCGCTTCATGGGCACCGGCCAATTCGCAGAGGGCGCGGCGGAGCTGCCCAGAACCGATGGTACGCAGATGTGGTGGGGACCCTTCGCTGCAACGGCTGATGTGCCCGAGCGTGTGCACCCCTATGCGTTCTTACCCCAGCCCAATCAGTACCGTGGCTCCGACTTCTCGGTCACTCGCCGAGTTTATCCCCTCGAGGCCCGTTGCTTTTTGCGTGATCTTTGCCGTGATTCTGGTGTGTCGAGCAAACTTCTAGGCGCTGACGTTTGGCAGCGCTCGGGCAGTGAGCCTGCAAGGCGGCGAGTGGTCGCGGGTAGTTCGCAGCTGCAGATCATCAACGGGTATCGCATCTTTCCCACGCGGGTGAGCGAGAGCGCCGCAAACCTCTTCTTCAAGCCAGGCAACAACGGCACCGTCTCCTGCCATCGCTATTGTGAAAATATCCATTCGAATTGGGGGCAGGTAGGGACCTGCGTCGAAGGCGAGCTTCAAGGCATCCCCATAGGGTGTGACGTCACACCTGGGCTTCAGCCTGTGGGTGAGCAGCTGGGCTGCACCTGCACCAGACGTTACAAGAAGAACCTGCGTGGCTTGATCACCATCTATTTGCCGCCTGGTTGGCGGCCCGACGCTTCGGCCCGATACCCGATTGTTTTCAACGGGTTTTATGATCTAAACGACAACGTCTTTCACCAAGAGGGCCCCTTCATGGCGCGGCTGATCGCCGACAGCTCCAAAGGTGGCAAGCCTGGCGCCATTGGTGTGCTCTGGAACGGCGGGGCTGCTCACACCAGCTTTACCTTGACGCCAGGAGCCTATGACCAATTCGCCAATATCATCGATCAAGTGACGCGTTACCTGCATGGGGATCGCAACCAGGTCTTCCTCTTCGGGGGGTCTCGTGGTGCCATGACTACTTTGACCATGGCCTCGAACCCAGACGCCAAGGCCTATCGTGTACTTCACGCTTCAGCAGCCGTGCCTCTGACAAATATTGGCCAGATGCTCGCGCTGCTCACGCCCTCCATGCCCTTATTGTTCACCATCAGCGATCAAATCACGGGCTTCAGGGGCTCATGGCGTACGGGGTGGCGCTATCCAGAGAGCGCCAATAACGCCTTTGGTGGCATGACCTGTGCTGACGCTACCGGTCGCATATTTCTCGGCCTGGACAGCGATCCAGGGGATGTCAACCAGGATGGCGTTCGTGATGAGCGTGATGTGATGGTCTGGGCCGATGAGCACCAGAGCTTGCTTTCAGAGCGCATGCTCAATGGCTTGCAGGCTGCAGGCACCCAGGTCTCGCTCTACAACGGCTCCTTCGACACGATCCTGCCCTCTGTTCACCAATTCGAGTATTACGCCGAGCTACGCCGGCGCCAGATCCCCGTGGAGGGCACGTTCTATGTTCGTGGTGGTCATGCGGTGGCCGGTGGTATCGACAGCCCTATCGGTGCGCTCTCGGCCCATCATCTCGGGACCTACAAGGCCTTGCAGCGTGTGTTAGAGGGACAGACGGCGACTTACGTGGACAACGGTCGCATCGAGTATTTCAAGGTGGATCGAGACGCCAACAAGCTCGTGTCTTTGGCTGTGCCCATGGGCACGTTTCCCTTCTCGCTGGAGTTTCCACGCCGGGTTGCTCGTGGCCAGCGCTTTTCCGTGACAGGTGTTGGTACCGCGGGGACCCTCGTACAAATCCTGGCTGAACCCAATGATGGTTCAGAGACCATCGTCTTGGACAAGGGCGCTGAAGGTCTGCCCCTGCAACTCAAGAGTACCGGCCCTTTCCCAGTGGGTGCTCCAGCCATGGGCTCCTTTGTGATCTTGACCGGGTTTCCGGCTGAGGGAGCGAAAGTGACCTACACCATTCGAGTCCTGATCAAAGAGCCTGGCAGCAATAGCTTCGTCGAGTTGGATAACACCAACGTGCCTGGGTATCAGCGCCGTGCTGCAATCCTGGAGGTGGTGACGGACGAGTCGCAGTTGGGGGACCTCACCGAGCTGATCACCCCAGCCGCAGCAGGTGGCACCTACCGAGGCGTCTCCTGGGGCATCTCCCAGTATTGATTCCAACTTGTGGTGGTGGATCTTCCATGCACACTGCCTTCCTTCCGGCTTGTATTGTGCTAGGACTGCTCAGCGGACAGGCGTTGGTCTTGCTCCAGCAGAGAGGCCTTGATTCTATGATTCAGAAACTGCCATCCATCGTCGCCGCTGTCTTCCTGGTGCTTCCATTGGCCTGCAATGACCCCGTTAGTGGTCCGGCTTTGCCTGAGAGTGAGCGCGTCTCCTCAGGTGCTGTGTCGGAGACGCTGGGATATGTGGATGGCCTCTATGAACAAGATGGAGAGCAGGTTCTGGTTGGTTGGGCGTGCAAGCGTGGCAGCTCAACCCCCATCGATGTCGAGCTCTGGGCGGGTGGCCCAGCAGGCGCGGGGGATTTTGTCGCGCGCTTTGCCGCCAGGAGCAGCAGCGAGGATGCGGTGGCTCGGGCCTGCAAGACCACAGGGAATGAGTTCCGCTATGGGATCCCTATGGACCGCTGCATGCGTGACGTTTTCGGTAATAAGGCGCTCTATGTTTATGCCAGCCTCAACGGAGAGCGTGGCGCCTTGTTGGTTCACTCAGGGAACTTCAAAGCCCCCGCGCCCATCAATCAAGCTCCCGCTCTATGCGAGCAGAACATCGTGGAAGAGGTCGTAACCCACTGGGATCGTGCGAAACATCGCGTACGCTTCATGGGCACGGGCAAGCACGCCGAGGGTGCTGCCGAGCTGCCCAAGACCGACGGCACGGAGATGTGGTGGGGGTCTTTCGAGGAGACAGCGGATGTCCCCAAGCGCGTTTTCCCCTACGGTTTTTTGCCTCAGCCCAACCGCTACCGCGGCTCCGACTTTTCCATCGCATCACCGATCTATCCGCTGAAAGCGCGCTGTTTTCTACGTGACCTCTGTCGTGACACAGGTGTATCGAGCAAGCTTGTTGGCCCCGATGTCTGGCAGCGTTCGGGCAGTGAGCCCAAAACGCGACGCGTGGTGCCCAACAGCTCACAGCTCCAGATTGTGCATGGCTATCGCATCTTTCCCACCCGAGTGAGCGAGAGAAGCGACGATCTCTTCTTCAAGCCAGGCAACAACGGCACCGTTTCGTGTCACCGCTTCTGCGAGAATATGGGCTCGAATTGGGGCAAGCTTGGGACCTGCGTGGAGGGTGAGCTTCAGGGCATACCCACCGGTTGTGATGTCACTCCAGGCCTTCAGCCCAACGGCGGGCAGTTCGGTTGCACCTGTAGCAAACGCTACAAAAAGAACCTACGCGGCTTGGTCACGATCTATTTACCGCCCAGTTGGCGGCCAGACGCACCCTCTCGCTACCCCATCGTTTTCAATGGCTTCTACGACCTCAACCAGAATGTCTTCAGCCAAGAAGGCCCCTTCATGGCGCGCTTGATCGCCGATAGCTCCAAACACGGAAAGCCTGGCGCCATTGGTATCCTCTGGAATGGTGGGGGCGCTCACACCTCTTATACGATGACGCCAGGTGCCTACGATCAATTCGCTAATATTGTTGATCAAGTGACACGCTTTCTGCATGGGGATCGGAACCGTGTCTTCATGTTTGGTGGCTCTCGTGGTGGCGTGACCTCGCTCACCATGGCCTCGAACCCCGACGCCAAGGCCTACCGTGTGGTTTTCGTTTCCTCTGCTGTACCTCCTGCGAAGATTGGCCAGCACCTCGCGCTCTTTACGCCCTCCATGCCCTCGCTGCCCTCAGTGAGTGACCAGGTCACGGGCTTCAAGAGCTCATGGCGCACGGGTTGGCGCTATCCCCAAAGCGCCAACAACGCCTTTGGCGGCATGACCAACGTCGACGCATTGGGCCGCACGCTCCTTGGGCTCGACAGCGATCCAGGGGATGTCAACCACGATGGCGTTCGCAACGAGCACGATGTCATGGCTTGGGCTGATGAGCATCAGAGCCTGCTCTCAGACCGCATGCTGATGGGCTTGAAGGCTGCTGGTAGCCAAGTCTCACTCTACGCCAGCTCCTTCGACACCATCGTGCCCTCGGTGCACCAATTCGAATATTACGCAGAGCTGCGGCGCCGTGGGATCCCTGTGGAAGGGACCTTCTATGTGCGGGCGGGTCATGCCATGGAGGATGGGTTTCAAAGTCCCATTGGTACGCTCGCTGCCGCTCAGTTCGCGACCTATGCCGCCCTACAGCGCGCCCTCGAAGGGGGGGCCGCGAGTTACGTAAAAGACGGTCAGTTCAAGTATCTTCGGGTGGACCGCGATGCGGATAAGCTTGTGTCTTTGGTTGTGCCCACTGGCATGTTCCCCTTTTCGCTGGAGTTTCCTCGCCGTGTCGCTCGTGGCCAGCGTTTTTCGGTGATTGGGGTTGGTACTGCAGGCACCCTCGTTCGGATCCTCGCAGAACCCGATGATGGTTCTGGTACCCTCGTTGTGGATAAGGGTACCTCAGGCCAGCCGCTCGAGCTCGAGAGCAGCGGCGCTGTGCCTGCGGGAACTCCAGCGATCGGTTCCTTTGTGATCTTGACGGGTTTTTCCCCCGAGGGGCCCAAGGTGACCTACACCATTCGAGTGCTGATCAAGGAGCCGGGAAGCACACGTTTCGTCGAATTGGATAACACCAATGTGCCCGGATACCGGCGCCAAGCCGCGATCCTCGAGCTCGTTACTGACGAGCTTGACCTCGGCTATCATGGTGAGGCGGTGGAGCGAAATCTCCGTGAGTTGATCAGTCCAGTGGCTCTGGGAGGTTCCTTCCGAGGCATCTCTTGGGGGATCTCCCAATACTAGCCATCTAGCCATCTAGCCAGCCAGCCATACCCTCCTTGATTGAATAATACCGAATGGTTATAGTTAGGCACCCCCCTTGCATCAGTCGAGGGCATGCGCGCCTACTGCATTCTCTCCGTCGCCCTTCTGCTCTCTACCTCCACAGCAGAGGCGAGCACACGCGCCCAACGTAAACAGGTTCGGCAAAACAAAAGTTATGGAACACGACGTGAACGGGTGGTGGCCTTCATGGAGAGTGTCATGCACCCCTTATCGAGTGTGCAGCGTGAGCGGGTGTTGCTCAACAGAAGCGGCAAGCCCATTGTGGATCGCAAGACTGGCAAGGCACGCCGGTTTGATGTGGTTGTCATTTCTCCCTTTGGGGGTGTAAGCCAGCTCATAGAGGTTACAGGGCTGAAGGTTGACAAGAAGGCCCAGGAAGCAAAGACCAAACGTGTTTTCGCCAGGAGAGGGGGGGTCTACATCAGAGACAAGCGCAACGGTAAGTTGCTGAAGATTCGCCCACTTTCATGGAACCCTGGCTCATGGTTATGGCCGACCCAGGTGAGGACAGAGCGTCTCAGTCTCCGTCGTGCTGGTCTGACGGTGGGTGCAGTGGGCGCAGGCGTGTGGGCAGCAGCCAAGAACGCAGAGTTGCTGGTGAGCCTCGCCGCCTTATTGTGAAGGATAAGATTTCTTTAGGGAATGATTAGGCGACTTGTGCAGCATTGGCGCGACCACACATCCCACTGAGTTGCTCAATGCGGGTCATCGCCTGAGCGGTATCCCGGCTGGCATCGACGATTTCGTTGCGATCGTGGCCGCAGTGAGGACACTCTGCTGGGTGGGCATCAATCTCTTGCGAGAAGAGCCCTCCACATCCCATGCAGAGTCGTATGAGAACTTTTGGCATCTATTTTTCCCTCTCCAAGGGACCCAACCCCATCTGCGTCTAGCACATTCCCAGCTACAGTCTCAGAAGAGATCAAAGACACGCTGGCGAGTCTCGACTAACGAGTGAGCCATGAACCGATAATGTTATGGTGTGACGAGAGGTCAGTACCACGTCAACCCACGTCTTGCCAACTACGCGAGGAGAGGTATTTTTTAATTTCTGTAAAGACCATTGGGGCAGGTTGCACGATTTTTGCATTCTTGGCGCAATTTCATTGCGATTCTATTGCCTGGTTCCACTCCAGATCTTTATGATCTGTTGCTTTCACTCGTGGCAAGGGCGCCGGGAGCGCCCGCCAGCAGACTGCGTCAGGGCGTGAAGGCATGATAGAGACGGTGGGCTTGGGCCTCCTCTTCAACGGTGGGACGCTGGAGTACGCCAAGTTCCACCAAGGCGTCGCCCACACGACACTCTTCCTGATAAGAGAGACAAAGAGCCTCAAAGAGCTGCTCACGATCGATCAACCCCCGCTGAATCAACCAATCGCCAAAGAGGTTGATGGCATTCATCATCATCGTCGGATCCATAGCAACGGTCGTGCCAATAGCTCCGTGTTTTCATAGCGCTGTTATTGTGGCTAGTTAGAGATTTGGCGTGTCAGGCAAGAGGGGCGACTGGTGACAGTAAGTGTGTACTAAAGGGTTGCAGACTGTGGACTTCAGAAGACGAGTTCACACCCCTACTTCTGCTCCCTGACTTGCCCAGCCACAGGCAAGGACTTACCTTGAGGCTGTGTTGCTTCCCATTGGAGATCAGCCCAATCCACGCGGTTACGTGCCTTGGGTCAACTACCTTCTCATTGCAGCGAATATTGGGCTCTTTCTACTGGTTACCCTGCCCCTCTCTGATCAAGTCCCCGATCTCAAAGATCAGGCCACATTAGATTTTCTGCGTGAGCTTCTGCTGCACAACCCTGGGGTGGATCCTCAGCTTCTCGCGGCAAGCCTGACGAAACAGCTCTCCGCCTACGACCTCTTCCTCATGCGCTGGGGCTATCGTCCTGGCTCCCCGTCGCTGCTTGCGCTCTTTTCCTCGATGTTCCTGCACGGAGGTTGGTTGCACCTCGCTGGCAACATGCTCTTCCTCTGGATCTACGGCGATAATGTTGAACATCGTTTGGGTCGCCTTGGTTATCTCTTGACCTACTTGGGCACTGGGGTGGTGGCGACTTTGATCTACGCACTTTTTGCCCCAGAGAGTGCTGGACTCGTGCCCTTGGTGGGCGCTTCGGGTGCCATCTCTGGGATTTTGGGGCTCTATTTCCTCTGGTTTCCGCGCAACAAGGTGCGCTTGTTGGTGGTGATCATCTTCTTTGTGGATGTTTGGGTGGTCAACGCTCGGCTGGTGCTCGGCTTCTACCTTCTGATCGAAAACCTCCTGCCCTTTCTCTTCAGCTCAGGCGCTGCTGGCGGTGTGGCTCATGGCGCCCACCTTGGTGGTTTTGTGGCTGGTTTGGCGGTGGCGTTCGCTGTGGATCGAGTGGGCGGATTTCTGGCAGAAAGGAGTGTGCACGGTTTTGTGGACGCTTGTGAGGAAGCCCTGCAAGGGGCCGACGCTGTACGCGCGCTGCACGCCAGCGGAGATTATGGTGCAGCGTTGGGCACGTACCTCAAGCTCCTGCGCAGCGAAAGCCGTACCATCTCAGCGGGCATCGTCGCCGATCTTGGCGATTGGGCTTATGATCAGGGACAAGCCGCCGAAGCATTTTCGCTTTACCGGCGTGGTAGCTTTGAACACCCCACAGGTCCCCACCTCGATCGCTTCTTTCTTGGCATGGGCTTGGTGCTTTTGCACCAACGGGACCGACCCACGGCTGCCTATCAGGTGCTCCTTGATGCTCTCGATACCAATCCCACGCCAGAGGTCGAACACAGGGTCCGTGAGGCCCTCGCCGAGATCGAAACACGGCAGAAGCGGCGCTTCGGCAAATAGATGTTATTCCCCATGCCCGTCCCGCGGGAATCCAGGATGTTCAGGCCTAGACTCGCTCCATGCTGCGTGTGGCGACCACCTCGAGGTTCTCCTCGCCGAACAACCCCGTGAGCAACACATCACCTACACTCACAGGAGCCTTGGCGACGATGGCGTGAATTAAGCGCGCGGCCTCGAGGACTCGCCCCTTGGGCACAGGGTTGCTGACCTTCACTGGCAGCCGCGCCCAGCGCGCGCCCTCGATGATAACGGTGGTGGCCAAGCCCCGGCGGGGATCTTTGAACTCTTGTTTGGCGTATTTTGCGCCCCGATTGCACTCGTGGCCGTGGACCTCCACGAGCTTGGTGCCCTCATGGGTCAGCTGCAGCGGACAGCCAACAGGACAACCCACGCACACGAGCTCCTTGGTTTCTTGGGCTCCGCTCATGCCGCGCCTCCCTTTTCCGCGTGAAGATCGATACGCAGCGTGTCGCCATGAAAACGCTCGAGGACGTCTGGCTTGATCTTCAACATGATCATCTCAGCAGGCACAACGAACTGCAGGCGTTTGGTCAGCAGGTCACCTCCCACGCTGAGCCACGCAGGGCGCATGGGCTCCTTGCACCGCAGATAGATGGTGTGCTCACGCTCAGTGGAGAGCGAATGGGGCATGCAGTAGCGCACATTGTCGCCAGGCACGAGCTGGATATCATCCTTGGGCCGCCGCACGCCTGCGGCGTGCTCGGCAGCAAATTGCCCAGCGAGCAGCGCCTCACGCGTGACGAAGTCGGCCAGATCGTGCACATGCAGCACATTGCCGCAGGCGAACATTCCCGGCATGGACGTCTCCAGGGTTGACGACACCCAGGGGCCGCCCGTGTTCACCTCGTCGATGTGGATCCCGAGGCTTTGGGAGAGTTCGTTCTCTGGGATGAGCCCGATGGAGAGCAGCAGGGTGTCACAGGCCACGTCACGCGCTTGGCTGTGGTCGGGGGTGAGCTGCGCATCCACAGGAGCGACGGTGATGGCGTTGACACGATCCGAGCCGTGAATACGTGTAACGGTGGTCGACAGATGCAAAGGGATGCCGAAGTCGTCAAGGCATTGCACCACATTGCGGGTTAACCCGTTGGAATGAGGCATCAGCTCGAAGACGCCCACGACCTCACAACCCTCGAGGGTCAGACGTCGCGCCATGATCAAGCCAATATCACCCGAGCCGAGGATGGCCACGCGCTTGCCAGGCAACACACCGAGCATATTGACCATCTTCTGCGCCAAGCCTGCTGTGAGCACGCCCGCCGGCCGAGTGCCAGGGATGCGGATTTGCCCGCGAGTGCGCTCACGGCAACCCATGGCCAGCACCACGGAGCGTGTGGGCACGGTGACGAGGCCATGTTCAGCGCTCATCACGCGCACGCGCTTTTCGCCGCTGGAGTCCACGGCGACCCCAGAGACGTAGCTGTCCACCTGCACGTCGACGTCTTGATCCACCACGCGGGTGAAGAAGCGCTCGGCGTATTCGGGGCCGGTGAGCTCCTGGTCAAAATAGTGCAGCCCGAAGCCAGCGTGGATGCACTGCTGCAAGATGCCGCCGACCTCAGGCTCGCGATCGAGGATCAGCACACGCTCAGAGCCTGCGTCTCGTGCGCCGAGGGCAGCAGCCATGCCCGCAGGACCCCCACCGATCACCACCACATCATAGGTGCCGAAAGCGCGCCCTAACATCGCTCGCCTCCTTGGGTGTCTTGGGTATCTTGGCTCTCTTGGGTGTCTTGGGTGTCTTGGGTGTTTGGCATTGCTTCAGGTGCCGATCCTTGGTCGTGCTGTGGGTGTTGTGCGTTCTCCATGGGGGTGACCAACCACGAATCGCCCCCTCGTTTGCTCAGCGCCTCCAAAGGTACGTTGAGGCGGTTGGAGAGGATCTGCATGCAACGTGAGCTGCAGAAGCCTCCTTGGCAGCGCCCCATGCCTGCGCGGCTACGGAATTTTATCCCGTCGAGAGTACGCGCGCCGTGATCGATGGCGTCTTCGATCTCGGCTTCGGTGACCAACTCACAGCGGCAGATGACC
>JAFCZD010001020.1 GCA_019314525.1 Deltaproteobacteria bacterium | reverse complement strand
GGGGGTGACGTCCTAAAAGGAGGACCCCATGAACACAGCTCGAACCAAGAAGAACATCACGCTGCTGGCGATAGTCGCAACCCTGATGGTGGGTGGCACTACAGCTCACGCTGACGTGATCTACGATGATGGTGCCTATTCGGCGGTGGATGCTTGTCGTGGCGCCGTGGGCAGCAGCTTCTACGACGCGCTCTCGCCTCATGGGCAGTGGCGCTACTCGCCGCGGCTCGGTTGGGTGTGGTCTCCTTATCGCGCCACCGTGGGCGCGACCTTTCGCCCCTATCTGAGCGCTGGCCATTGGGTGCATAGCAGCGAGGGTTGGATGTTCACCAGCAATCACAGCTGGGGCTGGGTGCCCTTTCATTACGGTCGCTGGTATCGCGACGTGGCCCATGGTTGGAGTTGGGTGCCCGCACATTGGCTGGGCTCCTTTGGGTCCCTCGAATATGGGCCTGGCGGATAGCTGGAGCTATGTTGAGTCGGGCTATCTTGGTCGGCGCTCCATCGTTCGCTATGTGACGCCGCACCATCGCAGCCGCTATTACTTTGGCCGCACCCGCCGTGTGCGTCGGTCCCACCGGCGTTGGTCGTATGGTCCACCGCTGACGGTGGTGACACGTCATCGTCGCGCGCATCCTGTGAGCCGCGTGCGTGTGCGCGCGCCTGCTTCTGGTGTGGTGATGCGCGTGCGTCGTTCGGGTCCGAGTGTCACGGTGCGGCGAGCGGGTCGTGTGGCTATTCGTCGTCACTACCGGGCGCCGAAGACGCGTCGCCAGCGCCATGTCGACCCTTATGTGTCTCGTCGCCGTCATGCTGACAAGCCCGCTCGAGTGGTGGACCCTTTCTCGTCGCGTCGCCGTCAAGCTGACAAGCCTTCTCGAGTGGTCGACCCTTACGCGTCCCGTCGCCGTCACGCTGACAAGCCCGCCCCAACAACGCGTCACGGCAATGCGCACGGTCGGCAATACGGGAAAATGCAGCATGGGAAGACGCATCAGGCGCGTCGCCCTGCTGCGAGCTTTGGCCGCTCATCGCGCAAGGTTGCTCCGTCGCCCCGAAACCAGGGTCGCAAACAGCCTCCGCGTCGTTATAAGAAGCCTGGACGTACACGCTATGCACCCCCGAGCACGAAGCGGGTGAATCGTGCCAACCGTCGCAACGTGCACAAGACCCGTGCTCGTGGTGCACGGGTGAATCGCAGCGCTGACAACGAAAAGCGCCGCCGCAAGGGGCGCTAGACTTTTCGCCGAGCAGGTCTAGGCACCTTCTGATTCTCCTATTTCATGAGATTTCCCGCCGACTTCAACCTACCTCCGACACCATCGTTGAATTGATGCCACTTTACTTGCCCTCCCTCTCCGGGGTATTCCAGTTATATGATGAGTAAGCTCAAGAGGGCATCGTTGGTCGAGGGGCAAGCCCGGACTACGGTGAAGGTTGGGGACGTAGAGATCGGGGATGGGTCTTTCGTCGTCATCGCGGGGCCATGTGGAGAGCGAAGAGCAAACGCTGGCCATCGCACACGCGGTGAAGGCCGCTGGCGCGCATATGATGCGTGGTGGTGCCTTCAAGCCCAGGAGTTCACCCTACTCCTTTCAGGGCCTAGGCCTTCGCGGTTTGCAGATCCTTGAGCGCGCGCGACAGGAGACTGGGCTGCCCGTGGTGACGGAGGTCATCGATCCACGTGATGTCTCGTGGGTGGCAGAATACGCCGACGTGCTGCAGATCGGCGCTCGCAACATGCAGAATTTTTCGCTGCTCAAAGAGGTGGGCCGCGTCGATCGTCCGGTGCTGCTCAAACGTGGCATGCACTCCACCCTCGAAGAGTGGCTCAACTCAGCGGAGTATGTGCTGAGCGAGGGCAATGAGCAGGTGATCCTCTGTGAACGCGGGATCCGCACCTTTGAGAACTACACGCGTAACACCCTCGATTTGAGCGCCGTCCCCGCCATCAAGGAGCTTTCACGGCTGCCGATCATCGTCGACCCAACCCACAGCACGGGGCGGGTGTCGCTGATCGAACCGATGAGCTTGGCCTCTGTGGCCGCGGGCGCTGACGGGCTGATCGTTGAAGTCCACAACAAACCTGCCGAGGCGCTCTGCGACGGAGACCAGGCGCTGACGCCGCCGCTCTTCTCCGCGCTGATGGATCGTGTTCGGCCGTTGCATGAATTCATGGGGACAAATCAATGAAGCTCGAAAAGATTCGCAAACGGATCGACACCATCGACCTTGAGCTCCTTGGGCTGATCGAGGAGCGTATGGGCCTGGCCTTGAGGTCGGGCAAGTTTAAAAAGGAGATCCGTGACCCCGAACGGGAGGAGCAGGTCTACGAGCGGGCCCGGCGACTGAGCCTGAACTTGGTTCTTCCTGAGTTCGGCGAGGGCGTGCTGCGTAAAGTGATCGAGGAGAGCCGACGCTTGCAGGGGGAGGGGCGCCAGCTGGTCGCCTTTCAAGGGGAGCATGGCGCCTACAGCGAGATCGCCTCACGCCGCCTGGTCCCTGATGGGGCTTATGTGCCCTGCATGGAGTTTTCGGATGTCTTCCAGGGCGTGGACGAGGGAACCTTCGATCTTGGCGTCGTGCCGGTGGAAAACTCCCTCGAAGGCGCGGTCACACAGGTCAATGACCTTCTGACTGAGACAAAGCTGAAGGTCGTGGGCGAGGTCAAGGTGCCCCTCAACCACTGCCTGGTGGCGAGAGATGGCACAGACTACCGCGACATCCGGGTGGTCTACTCACACCCCCAGGCCCTCGCTCAGTGTCGAGGGTTTCTCAGCCGCAACAAGCTTGAGCCGCGCCCCTACTACGATACGGCGGGCGCCGCGCGAATGCTCGTGCGGGAGCAACCGCGCGGGGCAGCTGCTATCGCTAGCAAGTTGAGCGCCGAGCTCTACGGGCTGCAGATCATCAAAGAGGGCATTGACGACGGCGCGTCCAACTCCACCCGTTTTTTGCAATTGTCATGTGAGGCTTTCAAGGGTGAGGGTGATAAATGTTCGATCATCTTTGCCACCACGCATGAGGCGGGGGTGCTCTATGGTGTCTTGCGGCTCTTTGCCGAAGCCAAGATAAACCTGACGCGCATCGCTTCGATGCCACAACGTTCAGATCCAGACAACACCACCTTCTTCTTGGATTTCGAAGGTTCAGAGAGAGACGAA
>JAFCZD010000393.1 GCA_019314525.1 Deltaproteobacteria bacterium | reverse complement strand
GAGTCGTGTCTTGGCTGTGGGGCATGAAGCCAAGGAAATGCTTGGTCGCACGCCTGGCAACATCGTGGCGATCCGTCCGATGAAGGACGGCGTGATCGCGGACTTCGAGGTTACTGAGGCGATGTTGCGCTATTTCATCACGCGGGCGCATAAGCGGAAGACCTTGGTGCGGCCGCGCATCATTATCTGCGTACCTTCGGGCATCACCGAAGTGGAGAAGCGTGCAGTTAGAGACTCGGCGTTGGCGGCCAGCGCTCGTGAGGTGTATTTGATCGAGGAGCCCATGGCGGCGGCCATTGGGGCCGGCCTGCCCATTACCGAACCCAGCGGGAATATGGTGGTGGACATTGGTGGCGGAACCACCGAGGTGGCCATTATTTCGTTGGCGGGCATCGTCTTTTCCAAGTCTGTGCGGGTCGCTGGCGACAAGATGGACGACGCCATCGTTCAGTACATCAAACGCAAGTACAACCTGCTAATCGGTGAACGTACGGCAGAGCAGATCAAGAAGACCATCGGTAACGCTCACCCAACGGATGAGGTGATGACGATGGAAGTCAAGGGGCGTGACCTAGTCGCTGGCGTCCCCAAGACCATCACGACCAACTCAGATGAAGTGCGTGAATCTCTCAGCGAGCCCATCAACGCCATCGTCGAGGCTGTGCGGGTGGTGCTGGAGCGGACGCCGCCGGAGCTCTCGGCAGACATCGTCGACAAAGGGATCGTGTTGACAGGAGGGGGCGCGCAGTTGCGCAACCTGGATGTGCTCCTGCGGGAGGAGACAGGGTTGCCGGTGATGCTTTCGGACAACCCAGAGTGTGCGGTCGTGCTTGGCACCGGCAAGGCGCTCGATGAACTCAAGCTCTTGCGCGAGGTCACGATTCACTGAGGGCACGATTCACCGAGGGCACGATTCACCAAGAACACAGCCTCGGCCTGGGACCTGGAGGAAAAGGTATGGCGCCATGGTGATGCCGCGCAAAGTCAGAGATATCGCGCTGGCTGCTGCCCTGCTTGGTGTTCCCTTTGCTTTCTTGCAGGCCAACCTCAAAGACCCCGACGAGATCAATCCTATCGACAAGGTCTTGTTGCACATCTCCGCGCCAATACAGGCTGGCGTCACTGGTGTGACGTCTGCGGTGCATCGGACGTGGAAACGTTATATCTATCTCGTCGGGTTGCAGCGTCAGAACGAGCGCTTGGTTGCGGAAAATATGCGCCTGCATCGTAGCGAGAGAGAGGCGCAGCGCAAGCTGGCGCGCATGGGTCGCTTCGAGCGTCTCCTCGCCTTCAGGCGCGAAAAGGGTGTCGAGACCTTTGGCGCGCGGGTCATCGGGCGCTCCTCGTCGCCTTTTGTTCGGGCTCTTCGGGTGCGTATCGATCGCGGACAGGGAGAGGTGAGGGCTGGTCTTCCGGTGGTAACCGCCAATGGCGTGGTGGGGCGGATTTCCCGTGTCTTTGGCGACTATTCTGACGTGCGCTTGGCTGTGGACCCCAAGAGCTCCATCGATGTCGTGATTCAACGCACGGGGGCCCGCGGGCTCTTGCACGGCAAGGACGCCCAGGACCGCTACCTCTGCCGGCTGAGCTTCCTATTGCGCAAAGAAGAGGTGAAGGTGGGGGACTTGATCATGACCAGTGGAGCCGCAGATGTGTTTCCTCGCGATTTGCCCGTGGGGCGGGTCTCGCGGGTCTCACGTCGCACCTATGGGCTCTATCAGAAGGTCGAGGTCACTCCTACGGTAGACTTCGGGGCCCTGGAGGAGGTCTTGGTGATCGTCGCAGCAGCACCACCTGCCGCCCCCACAGCTGAGGGAAAACCTCACCCTGCACAGGGGATTACACCCTAGTGCGCCGTGTTATCGCCTTCGTAGTTCTTGGCTTCTTGCTGATCACGCTCCTTGGCGCGCTCTTGCACGCTTTTGGCGTGCGGTGGGTGAGCCTCGATGTGGGCCTGATCATCGTGCTTCACGTCGCCATGCTCGATCGGCGAGGTGGCGTCTATCGCGCCCCAGTGGTCTTCGGCACGAGCCGTGGCCTCTTTGACATCCCTGGGGTGGTCACAGCGCTGGCCCTGGGGTACTGCGCGGACGTCATCGGTGGAGGACTCAAGGGGATTCACTCTTTGGAGCTGGGGGCCGCCTTCCTTGTGGCGCGCCTCATTGCTCGACAGGTTTACCTTTCGGGCGGGTTGTCTCAAAGCTTCATCACCTTTGGCGCTGCGCTGCTCACCTCCGCCCTCACGTTGGGAGTTCGATGGCTGGTGGGCGTACCACCCACCTTGGCGACGTTTGGGGTGGTGGTGGCCCAGGCGAGCCTCACCGCCCTCGTGGCCCCACCCGTGATGCGGCTTCTGCGTTTCATTGATGCGCGGATCTACGCTGAGCCTGCCGATAGCAGCTCGCTGCGGCTACGTTAGGAGGCGGCGGTGCGCTATCACGGTGAAATACCAGAGTTCAAACGCCGCTATCGCTATCTCGTCGCAGCGGTGGTGCTCACGTTCTTGATGTTGATGGGGCGCCTCTGGCAGCTGCAAGTCGTGCGTGGTCCACACTTCAGGCAGCAGACTGAGAACAACTTCGTCCAGGAGGTACGGATCCCGATGGTGCGCGGGATGATCCACGACCGTCGCGGCCGGCGTCTCGTGCAGAATCGGCCTTCCTTCGATGTCTATGCGACCCCTCGCTTTGTCACGGAGGCGAGCCTCTCTCTGCTCTTGCAGGAGTTGAAGTTGGCGCCTGAGTTGGCTGCCGCGTTGGACCGGCGCCTGAAGGGCACAAAAGGCAGACGGCGCTATCAGCAGGTGCTCTTGTTGCGCGACATCAGCCGTGACCAGCTCGCACGGCTCGAGACCAACAAAGCTGAGTTGGCTGGGGTCAGCGTCTCTGCGGTGGCGCATCGGGAATATGTCCATGGAAACCTCGCGGCTCACCTCCTCGGATATATGAACGAAATCTCGAAGCGTGAGCTGAAGAAGGACAAGGAGGGGATCTACCATCCAGGAGATCTTGTTGGACGCTATGGTGTCGAGCGGATGTATGAGGCCAATTTGCGTGGGATGGTTGGGTTCGAGCGGGTGGTGGTGGATGCGAGCGGGACACGCCATGGTGAGTCGGTGGCGCGAGAGCTCCTTGGCACCAACCGACGTGTGGAGCCGCAGCCCGGTCACCATCTGGTGTTGACCCTCGACCTCGACCTGCAACGCCTTGTGGAGCGCGCCTTGCGTCGTCATCGCTCGGGCGCTGCGGTCGTGATGGAGGTGAAGACGGGGCGAATTCTGGCCAGCGCCTCCCGACCAGCCTTTGACCCCAATGTGCTCACGGGGCGTTTGAGCAGCGAAGAGTATCGGCGATTAATCGAAGATCCCCATCGACCACTCCTCGACAAAGTGGTGCGGGAGAATTACTTCCCAGGGTCGACCTTCAAAGTGGTCACCGCGGTGGCCGCAGTGGAGGAGGGGCTGGTAGATTGGGAAGAGAAGATCCTCTGCAAACGCTTTTATCGGAAATATCGCGTGCCCAAACGGTGCAGTCACGCCCATGGCCTGACAGATCTCAACCATGCCTTGATCGAGTCCTGCAATATTTTCTTCTACACCGTGGGTGAGCGCGTGGGCATCGATCGCATCGCCCGCTACGCGCGGATGCTTGGTTTGGGCGCGAGCACGGGCCTGGGCTTGAACCATGAGGTCAGCGGCTTCATCCCCACCAAGGCTTGGTATGCGCGTACAAAGCGTCGTTTTCGTGTTGGGCATACCCTCAACGCTGCCATCGGCCAGGGCGACGTGAAGGTGACACCCATCCAAATGGTGAGTCTCTTCGCGGCCATCGCCAATGGCGGGCGCTTGATGCTGCCGCAGATCGTCGAGCGGATCGAAACCAGCGATGGCCAGGTGGTGCAGCGCTTCGAGCCAAGGCTGCGTCGCACCCTCCCCATCAAGCCTGCAACCCTCGCGCTGATTCAGGAGTCGCTCCGTGGTGTGGTGGGGCATAAGGATGGTACTGCCTTCGATGTGCGCCTCGCGGATATCGCAGTTTCGGGCAAGACAGGGACGGCGCAAGTGGCACGCCGCAGCAAGAAACGAAGCTTCTGGCTCAATGACCACGCTTGGTTCGCGTCGTACGCGCCGAGTGACGACCCGGAGATCGTTGTGGTGGTGCTGGTGGAGCATGGTGGGCGTGCTGCCAAGGTAGCTGCACCAGCCGCGATGGAGATTATCCGTGGCTACTTCAAGTTCGTGAAGCCTTTCTACAAGGGGGAAGCTGCTGGCCTACCCACCACGGGCGCTGCGCAGGAGGAGAGTCCATGAAGGCAGCGCTGAGCAAGCTCCAACAGTTCTTCGACTGGCCGCTCTTCATCGCGTTGCTCTTGCTGGTGATCATCGGTGCGGTCAATCTGCACTCCGCCACCTCCTCCACTGAGCTAGGGCTACTGCGCCGCCACGCCTATCTGCTTGGGGCGGGCCTGGTGGTTTTCTTTCTCAGCGCTGTCATCGACTACCGCATCCTCTATCGCCTCGCCTATCCGCTCTATGGCGTGGGCTTGGCCCTCCTCGCCTTGGTCCTGGTGGTGGGCAAGAGCGTCAACAAGGCGCAGCGCTGGATTGAGCTGGGCTTCTTCACGATGCAGCCTTCAGAGCTGATGAAGGTGCTGCTGATCATTGGGTTGGCGAAGTTTCTTCACGATGACCCAGTAGTGGAGGGGCGACAACTCAAGCATATGGCGATCCCCTTTCTTCTGGTCGCACTCCCCGTGATGTTGGTCTTGAGGCAGCCAGATCTTGGCACGGCGATGCTGATTTTTCTGCTCTTTCTCTCAGTGATGCTGCTCACTAAGCTGAAGCTGCGCTCTATTCTCACGCTCTTTGTGGTAGCCACCGGGGCGTTGCCCCTCACATGGACCTATTTGCTCAAGGATTATCAGAAGCAGCGTGTGTTCACCTTCTTGGACCCCAGCTCGGATCCCACCGGTGCTGGCTGGCAGGCTCGACAGTCGCTCTACGCGATTGGATCCGGTGGTTTTTCGGGAAAGGGCTATATGAAGGGCACACAGAACCAGTTGCACTTCCTACCCGAGCGCTGGACGGATTTCCCCTTTTCTGTGTGGGCAGAAGAATGGGGGTTTGTGGGAGGGGCATTCCTGCTGGGGATCTACTTTTTCATCATCATGTGGGCGATGAAGTTGGCCAGCCAAGCCAGAGATCGCTTTGGGGCAGTGCTCTGCGTGGGGGTTGCGTCCCTTTATTTCTGGCACACCGTGATCAGCATCAGCATGGTGACGGGCATGGCACCCGTTGTCGGCATGACGCTGCCTTTGGTGAGTTATGGCGGCTCATCGCTCTTAACAACAATGATCGCGTCTGGCTTGCTGATGAATGTCTCGATCCGCAAGTCGTCGTTTTGATCTGAGAGCGCACGCGGCGCATCATCCCTGAGAAGGCCGTCACGGTGAGCGGTGCTCTAGACCCGCCGAGCGCCGAGCTGCTGGAATCCCGAGCTGCTGGAATCCCGAACTGCTGGAATCCCGAACTGCTGGAATCCCGAACTGCTGGAATCCCGAACTGCTGGAATCCCGAACTGCTGGAATCCCGAACTGCTGGAATCCCGAACT
>JAFCZD010000392.1 GCA_019314525.1 Deltaproteobacteria bacterium | reverse complement strand
AGTGGCAAGAGATCCGATGAGCCAACCTCTGGCTCGATGAGCAGAAAACCACTCGAGGCTCTATTTTCAGCTTTTTCAGGTTGTGCGACAGGAGTGCTAGCGGCAGGCGAAGGCTGTGTTCTCGCAGCTTGTACATCATCCTCTTGCCCAACATCATCCAAGGGCGACAGTTCTTCTGCTTCGAAGGGGACCACCTCCCCTGCCTCGATCTGGGCGAAAGCCTCCTCGAGCGCCCGGCTAGCGTCCTCGACGTCCTCAACGTCCTCGACGTCCTCGACGTCCTCGACGTCCTCGACGTCCTCGACCTCCTCGACCTCCTCGACCTCCTCGACGTCCTCGACGTCCTCAGCGTCCTCGACGTCCTCAGCGTCCTCGACGTCCTCAGCGTCCTCGACGTCCTCGACGTCCTCGGCGTCCTCGACGTCCTCGACGTCCTCGACGTCCTCGACCTCCTCGACCTCCTCGACCTCCTCGACCTCCTCGATGACATCGGCCTCCTGAACGTCGACCTCCACCACCTCTACTTCCGTGTGGGGATCGGCATGCAGTAACAGAAGGCCACTCTCCCCCTTACGAGCAGCACCAATGATCTCATCTCCAGCCTGGACGATATCTCCCGAGAGGACCACACGCGCTTCCCGCACATCTCTGGGACGATCAGCAGGTGGCTCGGCGATGATCTCACCAGACACCATCAGCCGATCAGGCAACTCAAACTCCCCTGAAGCCGACGGTTCAGCGTCAAAGATCAAATCTTCTCCTCTCAGCTCGATCGCCGCATCCTCGAGCTCTTTCGGAGGATCTTCAGGTTCAAGGATAGAGACCTCGACGAAGGCGGCGGTGACGTCCTCTGCGGCCTCCAATTCCCCGCCTTGGGGCAAGGTGTGGAGCTTGTCCACCACCTGCGCCATCAAGGCGACGCGCTCGGTGATACCAACAGTTCGAGCGAGGCTCTCCAGGCCAGCTTCATCCAAAGCCGCTCGAGCCAACTCCTCATCGCCACCCCGCAGGTGCACAAGAGCAAGGTGAGCAAACGCACGCTGATGCCCAGGATCGAGGCTAATGGCGACTTCGAGATGAAGCGCCGCTTCTTTGTCGCGTCCGCCCCGAGTTGCGCACACCCCAGCGTTGACACGCAGAGCAGCGTCGTCTCTGTAGCGCCGGCAGAGCGCCTCGAAGATCTTGAAAGCCAAGCCAAACTCACCATCTAAGTAGTAGCCGAACCCCATCAATTGTTGGGCCAAGGGATCGCCCGGCTGCTGTTTCAGCGCCCGTCGAGCCTGGGCTTTGACGTTGGAAGAGTCCCCCTCATCTATAGCGCGCGCACCGGAGCGCAAGGCCTGCCTCACGAGATCCGATTGCCCCTCACCCACGCGCTTTTCACTGTCGTCAGATCGCTGCATCATTACCACCGTCGCGCATTGTAGCGGAGGCCGTGCCCGCGGGCCATACATCGCGTTTCAAGCGTGAACGTTCTCACAGCGTGGGTTGCATGACGATTCATGCGCTCGTTTTTGCGCCCTTCATATCAGCGTGTTAAAGCTTGTGTGTGCTCTCCCTGCCCCTTTTCGGCCAATGGACAACCCGGTACCTGCTGACGTTTCTTGTCGTCGGAGCATGCTGGCATCCCCAACACGCGTCAGCGGATATCTACTCCCACATCGACAAAGATGGGGTTGTACATTTCACCAATATCCGCCGCCCAAGCCGCAAGTGGAAGCGTGTGATGCGCACCGGACCCGGTAAGGCAGGAGCCGTCCATAGCCGCCGACGATCGAGGCGCCGCCGCTCGCCCAGCCGTTACACAGCCTACGATCTACATATTCGTCAGGCCGCTGGGCTCTATCATATGCCCGAAGCGCTCGTACGAGCCGTGATTCGCGTAGAATCAGACTATGATCCGCGGGCGGTATCTCGTGTGGGGGCCAGTGGATTGATGCAAATGATGCCTGCCACCGCGAGAGGGATGGGCGTCACAGACTCCTTCAATCCTCGGCAGAATATCTTTGGTGGCACCCGGTTCTTACGGGTGCTCGCCAACCGCTTCTCGGGAGATCTCGTGCTGACCATCGCGGCCTACCACGCGGGTCCAGGAGCAGTGCGAAAATACAAGGGCATCCCCCCCTACCGGACCACCCAGCGCTATGTGCGCATGGTTCTGGCTCAGTATTATCGCTTCCGAGCAAAGCTGGCGCATAAGTAGCTCCCCGCCTCACTGGCAACTCCTTACGAGCCACCCTTCACTCAATATCGGCGACCCCAGCACCCACACATCCACAAACGCTGATAAACATTCCGTTTTCCACTTGGTACACGCCTTGCTGTGACCAAGGCTCGCTCAATCTGGGGCAAGCCGTTGGTGGCTATTCGCTCCTCTGAGCCGCTTTTCTCAAGGAGGACTTAGGTGTCATATCAAAAGAATCTACTCATTGGCGCGCTCCTCGCGGCTGCATGGATGCTTCCTCAGGCCAGCTGGGCGAGTGGGGGAAGATTGCCCACTGGGGCACGAAACGCGTTGATGGGCGTTATCCGCGGCAATGTCGCGATGCCCAGTTGGCACAACGCCAGGCTGCGGACCACACGTAACCAAGCCTTGAGCAAAGGCCTCGTGAGCACGAGCTACATCCGCGCCGCCCGTCAACAGGGGCGCGCCTATATCTATGAGGCAAAACTCGAAGTGCCGCACCAGAAGGCACAGAGCATGGGTCGCTATCTCATCGCGGAAAAACAGAGCCAAAACGGCCAGACCTATTGGGAAGCACGCCCCCTCGCCATTCCCTTGCGAGCCGACGGGAAAGCCTCCAAGCAGACCACCAAGCGTGTAACCCGCCCCGCGTCTGGCCGGGGCAAGATCGATGTGGCCTTCATCAACACAGGGCTTGGTGTGGTACAAAAATCAGCCGCAGGGATCACCGCGAAGGGTGCCACTGTGGCCCGGAGCAACTGGGACGCTGGCCCCAAGGCTGAGATCCTCGCCGAGCGCGTCAACTTTGGCTCCAAGACCATCACCTACTATGCGTTGGGAATGATCGACCGTAACGCTAGCGGCAATCGTATTGAGGGTCAGGCCACCGCCGGGACATTGGTTCAAGGCACGATCGCCCCGATGTTCACCTCCCGCCCCAATGCCATGCCCCTGCCTCCTGGCGTAACGGTTCCCCGACAACCGCCCTCACGCCCTGATTGGCTCACCGTGCCTGTGAAGGCCACCCTCAAGCAGAAGCCCGCCGCAGCCCTCAAAACTCCACCAGCGTTTCTCTCCAACAAGGGCTAATCCAAGACCCCTCAGCGTGAGGGCTGATAATCGGGCTGACATACGGCTATTTGGCAAACCATCATGTCGCCGCAGTCTGCCTGTGACTCACAATAGACGTGGCAATAACCGTTGATACACGTCCCGCTCTCGCAATGTAGGTCAAGGGTACACTCAGGAGAAGCAGGGGCAGGATCGTCCGCACAGAGCCCCTCAGCACACACTTGGCCCACAGGACATGTGCTCTCTGAGCTGCACTCAAAGTGGCAGCGACCCACTCGGCAGGCCTTGCCAACACCACAATCCCCATCTGCCTGACAAAAATCAGGGGCAGCGCCACATGTTGCAGGTAGCGCTGGAGACTGGCACTTTCCACATTCGATGCAAACCTCTCCGTGGGAGCACTCTTCGTCAGATTTGCAGCGCGGCACGCAACGCGCATCGCCCCCACAATAGGCAGTGCTGGCACAATCCTCATCTCCCTCGCAAGGTCCGTCGACAAGGGGTGGATCGACTGGAACTGGAGTGGGTGGAACGCAGGCCTCCCCTGCGCACGAGGGCGGAATGGGCTCGCATCCATTGTCGCAATAATCGGGGTTCTGCACAGTGCAGCCCGCGAAAACGTAGACCACGAGGCCCAGACAGCCACCAACGAGAAGATTCTGCAAGGTTTTCATTTCACCGCCTCCATGCATGCTGGGGCAGGTTAATCCAAGGCTCGTGCCACCACTAGTCACCCGTCATATTACGCACTTAGCAAGATGTTCTTCTTCAAAGTGAACATTGGTTCACGGTGCGGGGTGTGAACAGTTACACCCGCAAACAGCGGCTGGTGGTTGACTGCTGGCCTTGGAGCCCTATCATGGGGCGACTCGACGGTGGGCCAGAGCCCTTGCTTTTCAGCCTGATGCAGCATCCAATCCTCTTCACTCTCACGCTGCTCCTCGCCACATCCTGTGGGCGTCCTACAGTGGAAGGTCCACAACGCACGCTGCGCCAATATGTCGCTGCAGTACGAGCAAACCATCCCCAGCTGGCCTACAACCTGCTCTCCCCGCAAACACAGCGGCAAGTTCCACGCGAAGAGTTCATGGACCGCTGGCGAAAATCGCGGCTCGAACGACTCCAACAAGCCCAAGAGATCGAGGCGAGCCTCGACCATGGAGGACTCCAAGTGAGCGCCAAGGTGACGCTCCACAAGGGAAAAACCCGTCTTATGCGATTTGAAGAGGGATGGAAGCTGACAGGGGACTTTCGTGCAACAGCCACCCGCTCACCACGCGGCGTGGTCCTTGCACTCTTGGCAGCCGCGGAACGTCGAGATTACCGCGCGGTGAAGGCCTTGATGTCTCCACGGGTCGCACGAGCCTTCGAGCGTGAGTTAGAAAACCGCATCAAGGCGCTGCGTAGTGGGCTTCAGCGCGGAATCCGCGTAAAAGGAAACAGAGCATCGCTCAACTACGGGCGCTTCAAGTTGCAGTTGGTGGAGAAAAATGGGCGATGGATGGTCTCTGACTTTGATTAAGTGGAGTGACCAGTATAGAGGTCACCCTTTTTAGTCATGAGCACGGTGATACTATACTTGCACTGACATGCAGCTTTTATAGGTAAAGTCACTATCGTCCTTTCATTTGAGGTGTCGCAACTGTCTGGTATCATCGTTGCTTACGGTGGTTCCATCGTTCGCGCGGTGTGAGGCAGAGGAGAGAGAATGGATACGTTCAAAGTCGGCGAGATGGCAGTATACCCGGCGCAGGGGGTCGTCGAGGTCGTCGGCATCGATGAGAAAGAGATCTCCAACTCACCTCAGAAGTTCTATGTGCTGCGTATCATCAACACGGATATGCGCATCATGGTACCGGTGGCCAAAGCCCACGAGGTCGGCTTGCGTCCAGTGATCGAGGAAGAGGAGATTCAAGAGGTCTTCGAAATCCTGCGCGAGGAACAGGTTCACATCGACAAGCAGACTTGGAATCGGCGCTACCGTGGCTTCATGGAGAAGATCAAGACGGGCTCTCTTTTCGAGGTCGCAGAGGTCTACCGGGACCTCTATCGGCTCAAGGCCACAAAGACGCTCTCCTTCGGGGAAAAACGCATGCTCGACACGGCGAAGAATCTCATCGTCAAGGAGCTATCTGTGGCCCGTGAAACCAATGAAGCCAAGATGGAAGAAGAGCTGGAAGCTGTATTCCAGCGCTGAAGTTCTCTAAAATCTGCCCCCCCTATCCAAGCATGGGGTCCTCTTCTTTCTCCTCTGAATCTTCCTAGAACACCTTGACATCAAAAGCTTTAAACGTCTAACTTCGCCTCTCTCTGCATACGAAGGTGAGGTCTTGATGACGATTGAAATCAGACAGAAGGACCCAATCGAGTTCGAGGGCGATGC
>JAFCZD010000391.1 GCA_019314525.1 Deltaproteobacteria bacterium | reverse complement strand
GAGCGCTTCAGCGTGCCGTTCTTCACCAAGCGCGCTCAAGACAAGTTGATGAAAGAGCATCAACGGCGCTTCACCAACGACAAAAAGAGCGCCCCTAAGTTGCGCAGCATGTTGGCCATCAAGGATGTGTCCTTTTTACGTCCTGAGCAGCGAAAAGCGGTCCTCGATCTCTATCAGGCTGGCAGCCGTCGTGAGCTGCGGGCGATTTTCGACAGGGCCATCGAGACCTATAAGAGCATCGCTCAGGGGGCAGACCCCAAGGCCAAGGGCGCGATGATTCGACTCTTGGGGCTGGCGCGTGACAAGAACCTGCACCGGGTGAGGGTTGGCTACCGTGGCAGAACCGCGAAGCCATCCAAGGCGCTCAGTCGTCGTTTGGGGCGCGTTGTCGCCATGGGGCCGTCTTTCACCTTGCGGCTCAACCGTTCGCGGGAGCGGCAGATCACTGCGGTGTTGGCCAAGGCTTTCAAGAAGATCGTGCCTGAAAAGGTTCTCGAATTTCCGCAGGCTAGGCGCGCTCGCTATGGCGCGAGGGCTCAAACACCTGAGGCGAGGCCCCAGCTTGTTTTCGAGATTGGGTACACGGTCTTTCCCTCGGGTAAGGTCTACGTTTCGCGCAAGAACCCGAGCAAACGCTATGCAGGCGTTGGTTTCGACTGGTCGCTTCGCATTACGTCAGGGGATGAGCAGATCTATCTTGCTACCGAGCGCTCCTTTCCGCCCACCCACTTCTCTGTCTATTCCTCTCACCGTTACGCTTCGGCGTCCGACGGAACGGTCTACTCCAGTATGGCCAACCGCGCTTTTGACGACTTCAGCAAGCGCTTGGTGCGACGTTTTGGCATCCCTGATGGCGGCGATAAGCGAACCTTGGGCCATCGTTTTGATAGGTCAGCTGCAGCATCACGGTCACTCTAAGAAGCGCGGGCTAATCTTGGGCTAATCTTTGGCTAATCTTTGCCCGAGGCTCTCTTCAGGATACGATGCGCCCATGACAGACTCAATGGCCAGTGAAACTGCTGGGGTGGTGGCGTTGGGGACGGATGCAGCGTTCGCGTCTTGGGCTCGGAAGGTCTTCGATGGCCCTGTGTGGGTCCGAGAGACGCTGCCCGATGCACTACGAGCCGTCAGGGAGGCCCACATCGATTGTGTGGTGGTCTACCTGCCAGATTGCGCCCTCGAACAGACCCGATTCTTTGAGATCGTTGCTTGCGCCTCCCCAGGCGTCGTGATTTTGGCAGCCAGCCCTAGCCGCATCGAGCACAGCAAGGAGCTCGAGCTGCTCTCTGTGGGTGTCTCCCATTGTCTATCAATTTCGGCTGGCGTCGAGATCGCACAGAAGGTCGTGTCGACTCTGCGCGATCAGATGGGGCGTGTGGGCGATCTCAACAAGAAGGTCCGCCGTTTTGCCGGTGCGTTGGCGCAGCAGGAGGTATGGCAGGAGGAGGCCAAGACCCTCATCTCCAGCCTCCTGGGGCATGGTCAGTTTTCCATCAAGGAGGCTCGCCAAAGAAGTGAACGCTTGCTCGCGGAAGACTTCTCCATCCCTGAGAGCACAGGACAGATTCGCCGCCCCGTGGGTGGAAAGGTTCAGCTGCGGGAGATCTGCAGCGACGTCGTTGATACCATCCGACCTCAGGCTAGAGCGCAAGGGGTTGACCTTGTGCTGCAGAGCGACTCCTCTGTGCCAGAAATTTGGGCAGAGCGCCGGTGTGTGACCCAGCTGATGACCAACCTCCTCTCCAACTCGCTGCGGCATACGGAGCAAGGGGGGACGATCCACGTCGACCTGGAGAAGGCGGCCTCTCCGCTCGATCCTCGGTTTGATGGGTGCCATCTCAGCGTTCGTGACACAGGGGCGGGGATCGCCGAGAGTCATCTCTCGAAGATTTTCAATGCAGGTTTCACGACAGAGAACAACGAGAGTCACGCGGGAATTGGACTCACGATTTGTAAACGTGTGATGGATGATCACGGTGGAAATCTCTCCCTGGAGAGCGAGGAGGGCAAAGGAACCACCGTTCGCTGCCGCTTCCCCGTGGACGCGCGCCAGCGCTCGGGCAGGGTTCGGGTGCGTCGCCTCAAGGCAGGGATGACAGCACAAGGTCTCCTCTTGGCGCTCAATGAGCTGGGATCTGAGACCGTGCCCGAAGACGTACAGGATGTGGAGCGACTCGCCTGGGAGATGATGATCGACGGGGGAAGCGTGGTGCTCACGTCGATGGAATAGCAGGGCGACTTGGCCACCTGCCCACCAGTGATGTAGAATTCCCATACAGAAAAGAAATGGACCAAATAACTTCACAGCGGGGCGTGATGAAGGGCGACGTGTCTCTACGAGCGACATGGGTGGTGTTTGCTGTGGTGTCCCTGTTGGGGAGTGCCTGCGGGGGTCGCACTGCACCTTGCGCTTGTGGCCAGGGAGACGCGCTCTGCAACCCGGATGATGGGGGGCAGCGCGATGGCGTGGTTTGGCCCTACGATGGTGGTTGGCCCTACGATGGCCCAGGGTTTCCGGGTGATGGTGGCTGGCCCTGGCCCTATGATGGTGGCTGGCCTTTCGACGCCTCACCGGGCTTCGATGCATCCCATGACGCTGGGGTGTCCCACGATGGTTCAACTCGTGACATACCCTTGTGGCCCTATGACGGTGGCTGGCCCTACGATGGACCGGGTATCCCAGGGGACGGTGGCTGGCCTTGGCCCTATGATGGTGGCTGGCCTTTTGATGCGTCCCCAGGCTTCGATGGCACCCTATCGGACGGGCCACCTCCCTCCGACGGTCCAGAGCGCGACACACCTCTCTGGCCTTACGATGGTGGTTGGCCCTACGACGGGCCAGGCATACCCGCTGATGGGGGTTGGCCTTGGCCCTATGATGGTGGCTGGCCTTTTGATGCCTCTGCAGGCTTTGATGGAGCTTCTCACTCCGATGGGCCTCTGGGCGACATGCCCCTGGGCGACATGCCCCTTTGGCCTTATGACAGTGGTTGGCCCTATGACGGACCCGGCATCCCGGCCGATGGCGGCTGGCCCTGGCCCTTTGATGGCGGCTGGCCCTTTGATGCTTCAGCGAGCTTCGATGGCTCTGAAGATGCTGGCCCTGATGCCAGCCTTGATGCGAGCCCGGATACCACCTTGGACCTTGTGCATGACTATAGCTATGAGGCCTGCGCCAAGGCCCAGGCGGTAGCTCTGGTGGATGGGCAGCTCTTGATCAGCGGTGAGATCAAGCCCACTGATGTCGATGATGACATTCGTCTCCCCGATACTGGCTGCGTGGGACAAACCACCAAGGGTGCAGAGGATATCTATGCTGTGGAGTTGCAGGGCAACGTGAGTTATCGCGTGGTGGCCGAGCCCGATGCTGGATATAATCTCGCGATCTACATCGCCTCGGATTGTGCGGACATGGGGGGATCCTGCATTGCCGGCGTGGATGTCGCCTTTTCGCGACATGCTGAGGAGTTGGTCTTCACCACCTCTGCTGCGGGCACCTACTATATTGGCGTCGACAGCCGTTATCCGCCGAGTTCCAGCTATGCGAGCGGGCGGTATAACCTGTTGATTATAGAAGACAACCCTCCACCCAACGACACCTGCGCTCAGGCGACGCCGCTGTCTCTGGCCAGCGGCCCTGTGACCATCGTGGACCACACGTTCACGGCCACAGCGACCATGGATCTCGTGGCTACTGGGTGTACGGGAACCGACACCGAGGGAGTAGACCGCTTCTACTCGGTAGACCTCGAAGCCGGGCACTATTACCAGGCGACCTTGAGCGTGGCCGCGGGCTTCGATGCCGCGCTCTATCTCTTCTCTGATTGTGATAACCCCAGCGGCACGTGCATCGGCGGTGCCGAGGCAGGGGCAGAGGGTGTGGCGGAGACGGTTGTGGTGCGCCCCGCGCAATCAGCCACGTTCTATGTGGCCGTGGACTCGCCCAACGATGTGAGCCAGAACTTCCCGAGAGGCTCCTATACCCTGATCCTGCGTGAATTCACCCCCTATCCCAACGAGACCTGTGCCACAGCCACCTTGCTCGATATTTCGAGTGGGAACGTCGAGGTGGTGGGCGATACGGCGACGGCATTCGATGACGTCTCTCTCCCCGCAGCGGGCTGCACTGGCACTGGCACTATTGGCGCAGACTATTTCTACGAGGTCGTGCTCCAGGCAGGGCAGAGCTACTCCATCGTGCTCACACCTGACGCGAGCTACAACGCAGCGCTCTATCTCTTCTCCAGCTGTGCCAACCCAGCGGGCACCTGCATCGCCGGCTCCGACAATTCCCAGGCTGGCGCGCTGGAGATCGTCAACTTCACGCCCACGGTGACTCAGAGTTATCTCATCGGCATCGACTCGGCGCGTGCGCCGGGCACCCCCTTGGCTCAGGGTGGCTTCACGCTGACGATTCAGTAGCCAGACCTCTCATACCCTCTCAACTGACTGGTCGGCCAATGCGCTCGAATGTGTGCTCAATGTCTATCTCTTCGAGGTATACTATCGGAACGTGGGAAGAGGGATTGGCGTTGAGCACTACCGAACCAAGAGATCGTACCTACCCCGAGCGCGTGCTGATCGCGGTCAACCGCATTCTATCAGAGGCGCTCAGCTCCAACACCGAGGCAGAGCTGGCCAAAGTCTGCCTGAAAGTGACAGAGGAGCTTACGAGCAGCGCCTTTGGTTGGGTGGGTGAGCTCGATTCTGTCGGGCGGCTCGATACCATCGCGCTGAGCGATCCGGGCTGGGGGGCATGCCGCATTGAGCACTCCAAGGCGACGCGCATGATACAGGGCATGGCGATGCGCGGTATTTGGAGCCGCGTCTTTGCTGAGAACGCGGCTGTTGTCGCCAACGAACCCGGCCAACACCCTCATGCTGTGGGCTTGCCCACAGGGCACCCACCGCTCAAGGCCTTCTTGGGAGTGCCCCTACAAGATGACGGCGTGAGCTTCGGCATCCTCGCGGTGGCCAATAAGGAGGGTGGCTACGACGACGCTGATCGCCGTGCCCTTGAGACCCTCGCACCCACCATTGTTTCGGTACTGAAACGTTTACGGGCGGACCACGAGCGTTTGGCCTTGCGCAAGCGGGGCGAAGAGCACCTGTTGCGCATCGTCGAAGATCGTACGGCGGAGCTGGCCGAAGAGCGGGATCGGCTGCAATCGAGCGAGAAGCGTTATCGTCAGCTGATAGAGGCCATGGTAGAGGGCGTGTGGGCCATCGACGCTGAAGGCAAGACCACCTTCGCCACAGCACGCATGGCCGAGATGCTTGGCTACACGGTTGATGAGATGCTGGGCCGGTCGTTCTTCGATTTTATGGAGGATGAGTTGAGGCTTGAGGCAGAAAAAAACCTCGCTCGCCGCCAGCAAGGCATCGGGGAGCAGCACCGTTTTGAGTTTCGCAAGAAGGATGGCTCTCGACTCATTGCGTCGCTGGAGACGTCACCGCTGCAGGACGACGAGGGGCATTACATCGGCGCCATGGCCACAGTCACAGATATTACCGAGCAGCTCCAACTGCAGGCTCAACTCGCCCAATCGGATCGTATGGCGAGCATTGGCTTGCTCGCCGCCGGTGTGGCCCATGAGATCAACAACCCATTGACCTTCATGCTCTACAACCTCGAGACCCT
>JAFCZD010000390.1 GCA_019314525.1 Deltaproteobacteria bacterium | reverse complement strand
GCAACGTCTCCACAACGGGCAACGTCTCCACAACGGGCAACGTCTCCACAACGGGCAACGTCTCCACAACGGGCAACGTCTCCACAACGGGCAACGTCTCCACGACGGGCAACGTCTCCACGACGGGCAACGTCTCCACGACGGGCAACGTCTCCACTGTACCTTCTGAGAGGAGCACCTCGAGGTTCCTCAGCTCATTGGCATAGGAGATGGAATCGTCACCCAGAGAGTCGAGCATCTTTTCCAGCTTGTCGACGCCCGCGAGGAGCGCCTCCGCCACTGACGCATACATCTGCAATGTATTGGCGCGTATGCGCCCCGCAACGTTCTCCAACGCATGGGAAAGTTCGGTAACGTTCTCGAGGTGTAGAAACCCGGCCACTCCCTTGACGCTATGAAGGGAGCGAAAGAGGCGGTTGATACACTCCGGTGTTGCCTCACGACGCTCAAGAGCAAGGATGTCCGCCTCAACGGTGGAGAGATGCTCCCTCGCCTCGACGATGAACTCCTCAAGGAGTTCGGTGTCAGCCAAGCGACGCCCCACCTTCCAACTTTGGTGGGCTTACCACCCGGTTCCGCCCTGAGGTCTTCGCTTCGTAGAGAAGAAGGTCAGCACGGTTGATCATCGCGTCCAGCGATGACTCTGGTGTGTGTGTCACGCCAATGCTGAGGGTAAAACGAATCTCCTCGCCCTTGAACTGGACCAAAGAGGCCTCCACGTTCTTCCTTAACTCCTCGAAGATCTCCTGGGCATAAGAGATCTCCATCTTATAAGAGAAGCAGCAGAACTCTTCGCCCCCAAAACGCGCGACGACATCGAGAGCCTCTAGGTTCTCTTGTAGGAGTGTGGACAGGTGCTGCAGCGCGACATCGCCCCCCGCGTGACCATAGGTATCGTTGATCGCCTTGAAATGATCGATGTCGATCATTGCAACGACCATGGGTTCATGCTCCTGCACGGCCCTTTCATAGAGATCAGGGGCGCGTTGAAAGAAATCAAGGCGATTGGGAAGCCCTGTCAACAAATCCGTACGTGCGGCACGTTTGATGGCTTGGATATGCTCAAGGGTCTCGAGGCTACGATAGATGCGACAGTAGAACTCCTCCGGCTCAAAGCTCTTATTCAGGAAATCATCGGCACCATGCTTCAGAAAGAGCGCTGTAAGGGACCCTTCAACGGTCGACAGTCCGATGATCGCCAGCTCATCTCTCCCGTGCTGCGAGCGAAGTTGCTGCACAAGTTCAACGCCGTTGAGATAGGGCATCTCATAGTCGGTCAATACCATGGAGATATTTGGATGCCGTTGGAACTCTTCGAGGGCATGCTGCCCATCGTACGCTTCCACAACATCAAAGCGATGGACACGCAGCAACTTGCCAAGCACGCGGCGAAAAACCTTGGAGTCATCCACCAACAGAACGGTGGTGTCTTGATTGAGGCGTAGGCGCTTGAGGGTGGCGATTACCTGGTCCACGCCGCGCTCGTCTTTGAGGAAGTAGTCAACGATCTCCTTCTGTCGGAGACGTTCCCTGGTTGTCACGTCACAGCTTCCCGCCAACACCAAGGTGGGGAGACCATGCCTGATAGTCAGATCTGCGATCTCCACCCCTGATGCATCGGGGAGCTCAAGGTCCACCACCGCAGCGCAAAACGTGCTGGCGCCTCGGCGAGTGAGGAGGGTCTGGGCTTCGCTCAGGGAACGGCTCACCTCCACTGTGATGTGCAATGCCCCTTCGATCTGGCGCTTGACCATCTTTGCCATCAACGAAGAGTCTTCCACCAAGAGCACAGGCTTTAACGAAGGCTTGGCTTCCGCTGTGGGCTGGCGCTTCCCAACCCGCGCCGCCATACCTGGGACTCTTGAGACAGTTGGAGACATCTCGCACAACTCTTCTCTCTTGTTCTGCTTGTAGTTGGAGAGTTTATCACAAGCATAACGGGACCGAGATTGTTTCTCGCCCCTTCGTTAATCTTAACAGCTCGGATCTTGTTCAGGTAATTGCGATTCAGCGGCGTAACAGCTGTTGCGGGTCCACTAGGACGACGGTTCGGCCCTGCGAATGTACATCAAACGCTCATCGAGTTCTCTGAAACGCTCCGCAAGTGCTCCTACAAAGGGGCGTAGCCAGGAATCATCAAGAACGCGGTCAAAGGCCTCTTTCGTGATGACCCGAGTCGTCACCCCCCCCATCGCTTGCACGCTGGCCGTACGCTTCTGGGCTGTCAACAACGCCGTCTCTCCAAAAGCATCTCCCTCACCCATCTTTCGCAAGAACACGCGCTTGCCATCCTCCATGCGGAACGCTTCGCATTCCCCCTCCGTGATGATGAACGCAGCATCAGCGGTCTCCCCCTCTCGCACCACCAATTCTCCATCTCGAAATCTCTCCAACGAGAACCACCATCCGCTTCGAATACCATCTTCGATCTCTCGTCTGAAGGCATCCACCGTTTCGTGACGCGCGCTTCCACGAGTGCTAAGCGCCTTCTTTGCGATGCGACAGAGTTCAGGGGGGAGAGCTGTTTGCTCACCAACGACTTCCTGGGGATCGCGCACATCGTTCTTCTGTGCAGCCAAGATTGCGCCCGCCACCGTTGGCTGCGGATGGGGTGGGTGCCCTGTCAGCATTTCGAAGAGCACGCCTCCAAGGAGATAGATATCCGTTTGCTCATTCATCATCCTGACCCGCGCTCTGGCTTGCTCTGGCGCCATATACGCCGCTGTGCCCAGCGCTGTCGAGGGTGGGTCCAACGTTGTCGTGGAGTCTCGATCCACTGAGATGCTTAGTGGCGAGGACTTGGGCAACAACGGTTTGATGTCGCGGTGTATCACCCCGCGACTGTGCGCGAACGAAATGGCGTCACAGACCTTCAAGAGAATATTGAGTAAGGCCTCCCAGTCTCTCGCGGACCGTTCGCTCGAGGATTGGGCTACCAGCCGTTCGGTCAAGGTCTCGCCTTTTACGAGCTTCATGGTGAAGCGCAAGCTCCCAGTTTCATCAACCCAGAAGTCATGAATGGGCGGGATATTGGGATGGTCGAGTTGTCCTGTAATCTGCGCCTCCTCAATGAAGCGCTCTCGTGCACCAAGTCCGTGGGGCACGTCTTTATCCATGATCTTCATCGCGGCGGTACGTCGCAACGGTCCATGATAAGCCTTATGCAACCGACTCATACCTCCACGCGCAAACTCTCCGCGGTCCTCAAGCCACGCCCTTGGGCTCGGGAGCGGCGGCGGCAAAGAACTCACTTCTGGCAGTTCTGACCCCTCGCCCTCAACCTCAATGCTGCCGAGGAAAAGCGGGGTCGCTTCAGGAATGCCATCTGGTGGCATTCCTGGGTCCACACGAATACCACTCGTTGTCGCGCGTGGGTCGTCCTCATACACAAGGTGCGTCGTTGTCGCTTGTGGTTGCTGCGGTGTGGCGCCTCTGTTGGAGCCCAACTCTCGTTTACCCATACCTACCTCGCTATAAATCAGAGACCACGATCGTTCATGGCGTACACCTCAGCCTTCTGCCACCAGCCCTTGGATGCATGTCTTCATCGCAGGTGACATGGCCGTAAACTGAACCAAAAAGGATCGCGTTTGTGGGTCGATCTCAAGAACCTTTCCATAGATCCGCTCTGAGGCCAGCTCTTCGCTTTGGTTCAAGACAATGCACACGTTGCTCAGAAGCGATGGTATGCCTGCGTCGCTCGAGATCAACGCCATCTCGCCGCTGAGTTCAATCATCTGCGCGGTTCTCATCTCCTTGCAGACGTCACTCCCAACGACACGACAAAAGACTACATCTATGCTCGTTCCGAGGGTCTTTAGCGCCTCGACTGTGTCTTGGGGCAGACTCAGGGCGTAGCGACCACCCACGCCTCGGATATCGTGAAGCGTAATCGGCCCCACAACCCCCTTGGGACTAACCTCAAGTTCTTTTTCAATGGTCAACAGACCATCACAGGCGTCACGAGTATTCGAGGTGATAAGAATTTGCCCCCCCACGGTATATGACTCCACCCGGGATGTGAGGTTGACGTTTCGGCCAACGATGCCGTATTTTGCGCGCCGTTCGGAACCGATATTTCCCACGACCACCTCGCCTGTATGAACACCAATCCCCATGCCGATATCAGGATAGTCGTGCTCACGATTCCATTGGTTCACCTCTGCCATGCTACGCTGCATTTCAACAGCGCAGGCCACGGCCCGCAGCGCGTCATCCTTGCGCAACACGGGGGCTCCAAAGACGGCGAGGATCGCGTCACCAATGAACTCATCAATGGTCCCGTTGTAACGAAGCACAACCTCGGTCATCGCCTCGAGGTAGTTGTTGATGATGGCCAACACCGTCTCCGGCGAGAATTGCTCACTCATGGAGGTGAATCCACGCAAGTCGGACATCAACATGGAAATCACACGGCTCTCACCACCGAGCTTCAACCCCTCTGGTGTCTCGAGGATACCCGTGACGACTTCATCCGAGAGGTATCTTCCAAAGGTTTTACGCACAAAGTCTCGTTGCTGCTTGAGCTGCTTCTGCGTCTTCATTAACTCCTGAATCGACTCGTCCAGGCGTCGAATGCTCATATAGGCTTTGCTGTGGTAGCGAATACGACTGATGAGCTCTACTTGGTCTATCTGTTTTTCGGCGTAATCATTGGCGCCATTGCGAAAAGCTCTCACCTTATATTCACTGTCCGTTAGCCCAGAGAGCACGATAATCGGGACGCCTTCCAAGGATGCCTCTTGACGGAAGATCGCGAGCAATTCGAACCCGCTCATCTTTGGCATCTCTAGGTCGAGAAGGATTACCGTGGGCATGAAGGCCCTGGCGGAAGTCATGGCCTGGGTGGGATCATTGCAATAGTCGAAGACTACATCTTCTTCTTGCTCGAGCTTCGCGGCAAAAGATCGACAAGTCGCGCGTGAGTCGTCCACCATCAGAACCCTAACGGGATTAACAGCCAACTCCTCCGTTAGACCGTCACGGTTCTCACGACGGCGCGAACGGAGAAACCGTAGTGAGTGAAAACGAACGCAGTCGCGCAGAACATCGACAGAGACAAAGAGTTCGAGGCACTCCGACGCTCCAGCTGTCAGAAATTGATACCGACGTCGCCCGTGCTCCTCCACAAGGACCAGGATTGGCAACTTGCTGGTCGAAGGGTGTTCCCGAAGCCGTACAATGACGTCCTCGGGCTCGATTCCGAGGGGCGAGTCCGCCGTCAGCAGCAGGACAGTGGGTCTAAAGGTGTCAGCCAGCTTCAGCCCAGCCTCGAGGTTGCTCGCCGAACGAAAGATGACATTGCGCTCATCAAGAAACACTCTCTCCAGGCGTAAGCAGGAAAAACCCGATCCATCAAGGAGTAGTACTCTAATGCCGTGCACGCGTAACTTTCCCTCGGACATGTCCAGTCAACGCATTTCCCGAAGGGTATATCTTCTCCTGAGCGGGCGCAGGATGCAAACCCCACTCGCTGTGCGTTCTGGTGCGGGGGTGGGAGCGAGCAGTTCGCTCAGCCGCCGTTGAGGTAGTGCCCCAGACCGACATCAGGGATTCCCATTCTCCGCGCTGCAGCGGCTGGGCTCATCATCTGCGCTTCTACATCCAACAACCAAGGTGAGTGCCTTGGAACCGACTACGCCCAGGACTCAGCAGGCCTTGATCAACAGCACCGTCGCTATCATCGGCAGAAGCAGCATGAGCAGCAAGAACGCTTGCCAGAAGGACCCGGGGTGCTCGTCTTTCGTCACCCTATCGACCCAGGGGCCAGGCCCCTCGAGCAGCATCTTGGACGCCAGGGCTTCTACGTAGTCGAGCTGCTCGACTGTGCCTGTGGGTAGAAGCTTTCGTGGCTCGCCATGGCGGAGCTCGATCCACAAGGTATTCCCCTCGCGGTAGACACGCTCGACCTCTGTCGGCGGGGTACGCCAGCCAGGCCACCAGGGCACAGGCGCGTAGCTCCATTGGATCATGTCTTTGCCGAGGCGCAACCGCCTGCCGCCAGAAGCAGCCATGACCCCGACGTAGAGCAGAAATGGCGTGGGTAAGATGACCCAAGGCGCCCCGACGTTGAACAGCTCGAGGGCGCGATGGCATGACCCGGTAGAGAGCGTCAGTAGGCCCAACGCTACGCCGCCAAGCAGCAGGGCGAATACGCCCCGCACCTTGTCCGTTGGCTCCCTGGGCTGGTGGAAGATCACCAACCGCTTGCCTGTTGGGTGGGGTTGCTCCCACGCCACCTGGATGGGATAGGGGGGCTCTCCCTCTGGTACCTCCAGCGAGGACGGCGCCGGGGGGGCGAATTCGTGGTCGAGCAGATTGCTGGCGTTGGCGCCTGTCCCGATGACAATCGCCTGCAGCTGGTGCTCGGGCACCGCGGCCTCGCGCAGCCCACCAACACATTCATTGAAACTATCGGCGGCGGTGCCGACGATCTGGGCCTCTGCGCCTACCAAGAAGCGAACTTGCTCGTCGTCCTCTGTTGCGGTGTGGGTGTGGAGCCAGCGGGTCTGCTCGCTAGTGTTGACGTGTATGGTCACTGCCCCATCGAGTTCGAGTTCGAATTCCCGCTCCGGATCGACCGGCGCCATGAGGATCTTGCCCCGGACGCGGACCCAGTCACCCTCGCCCTGCAGCGGGTCCGATAGCGTGCACATTGGGTTCATCAGCCCCAGCAGAGACGTTCCACAACGCGCGCAATGGCCCTCATCGAGCGTGGTGCCGCAAACCGGACAGCTCCTTCGCTGCTCGGCGATGCTGCGCTGACGTGACGCCTCCTGGCTCTCGGCCTGCGCTGCTTGGTGTGCAGCCTCGCGCTGCTGCTCACGCTCGCGCGCCTTGTGCTCTTTGCGTTCTTTGCGTTTTGCTCGGCTCAATGCGCTCCCTCAATCGCTCGCCGTTTTGCGTGTGCCAGTTAGTACCCGAGGTCCACACGTGGGCGCCGTTGTCCTCATGGTACTTCATCCAGGCCAACTAGAGTAAGGTGCGCGCATGACCTCCAAGAACACTCGACTGATCATGGTAGGTGTGGGCGCTGTGGGTGGATCCCTCGCTGCAGAGCTGGCGCTGGCGGGTCTCGACGTCATCGTTGTGGCACGTGGAGATCACTACCAGCGAATCCAAGAACGCGGCCTCCACTATCTGACGCCCCATCGAGAGCAGAGTGTTTCGTTGACTTCTGTGGAGAACATCTGCGACCTCACCCTCACAGAAGATGACGCAGTAGTCCTCGCCACCAAGATCGCCGATGTCGCGCAGGCGGCGGAGGAGATCGCAAAGCTCAACGCGACCTTGCCCGTTTTGTGTTTACAGAACGGGGTGGCGGGAGAACACATCGCGGCTCAACACCTGGAGCAAGTCTATGCGGGCATGGTCTACATCAGCAGCACCTATCTCGAAGCAGGGCGGGTAGAAAATTACTCTTCCAACGCTCCTGGGGCGCTGTGCATAGGTCCGCACAAGAACGGAACCAAGCAGGGCGCTGAAGGCCTGGCCGAGACCTTCGCCAGGGCTGGATTCAACGCCACGGCTTGCGACGACGTGATGCCGTGGAAATATGGAAAGCTGCTGACGAACCTCACCAACGCCCTTGAAGCCTGTTGCAGTGACATCGAAAACACCGAAGACCTCAATGCGGCCGCCATCGCAGAAGGCGAGACGTGCTATCGCGCCGCAGGCATCACATACCTCACAGCCGACGAGCTGGTAGAAGATGCCGCGATTGAAACCGGGACGATCGCTGGGAAGCATCGCCCTGGGGGCTCCATGTGGCAAAGCGTGGCTCGTGGTCGCCCACCAGAGGTGGACTATCTCAACGGTGAGATCGCGCGCCTGGGCCGCGCCCATGGGGTACCGACGCCCATCAACTCAATGCTTGTCGCGGTGATGCATCAATCTGTGCGCGATGGCATCCTCTGGACCAGCGCCGGGCTCAGAGCACGGATGAAGCTCGCGGAGCGTTTGCCGCCCCAGGGGGAAGTGCACGATAGGCGCGTATAAAGATAATGACGGATGAGGAAGGATGGGTGATGAAGCCAGGCCTCCTGCTCTTGTTCTCGTTATTGCTGGCTTGCGATCGTTCCGCGGCTGGCGTGACACCAAGCGCTGAAAAGAATGCGCATACCCACCTCCCCCTCGCCAGCGTGCGAATTGCTGGCATACCCCACGTACATCAGAAACCAGACTTCTGCGGAGAGGCTGTTGTGGCGGCCGCTCTGAAGCATGAGGGTCATCACGTCACCCAGGACGAAGTCTTCGCGCTGACAGGCGTGGATCCTGCCCTGGGGCGTGGCGCCTACACGAAGGGATTGAAACGCGCGGTTGAAGCCTTTGGTTACTCCCCCGGTCGTGTTTGGCAACAGGTGAAGACCAAGCACGCCTCCTCGGCGATGCAGCAACAATTCAGGGCGCTGCACACCGACCTGAAAGCCGGCATCCCCTCCATCGTCTGTAC
>JAFCZD010000389.1 GCA_019314525.1 Deltaproteobacteria bacterium | reverse complement strand
CTTCGGTGGGCAACACATCCTATCATCCGCCAATCTGCGCATTGGCGAGGGAGAGAAGATAGGGCTGATTGGGCCTAATGGCTCGGGAAAATCGACGCTGCTCAAGCTACTCCTCGGCGAGCAAACCCTCGACAGCGGCGCCGTGCGCCACGCCAAAGGGGCGCGTCTTGGCTATCTTCCACAGGATGTGCTGGAGGTCGCAGGCGACACCCTGCTGCGCTCGGTCTTGGATACGGTGCCTGGTCGCGCAGACATCAGCACCCAGATCAGTGAAACCGAGGCCGCCCTCGAAGCCTCGTCGGATCCTGACGAGCAGATGGAATTTGCCCTGCGCCTCGGCGACCTCGTGGAGCTTCACGAGCACTTCGAAACCCACTACAGCGAACGTGAAGCGATCCGCATCCTCTTGGGCATTGGCTTCCGTGAGACAGACCTCGTGCGGCCCACCGAAGAATTTTCGGGCGGCTGGAAGATGCGCGCCGCCCTCGCCGGCCTGCTCTTTCAACGCCCCGACGTGCTCTTTTTGGATGAGCCCACCAACCACCTCGATATCCCCTCGGTGCGTTGGCTCAACGACTTCCTCTTGAGCTACAAGAGCGCCGTGGTCTTGATCTCTCACGACCGAGATTTCCTCAATCGGCAGATCTCGCGCGTGATCAGCTTCGAACCCGAGGGGCTGCGCCTCTACCGTGGCGACTACGAGGCCTACCTCGAACAGCGCGCCGAAGAGGAGGAGGTCCTCGGCGCTCAGCGCCGCAACCAGGAGCGCGAGCTGAAGGAGCTCGAGCGCTTCGTCGAGCGCTTCAAGGCCAAAGCCACCAAGGCCCGCCAGGCCCAAAGCCGCGCCCGACGTGTGCGCCGCCTCCAAGCGGAGATGGCTGCGAATATGCGCCCGACCCGAAACCGTGGGCTCAGCTTCTCGTTCCCCGAGGTGGCACGAACGGGCAGAGACGTGGTGACGCTCAAAGGCATCACCAAGGCCTTTGGCGACCTGCGCCTCTACGAGGATGTCTCTCACGGTGTCTATGCGGGTGACCGCATCGCCATCATTGGCGTCAACGGCGCAGGCAAGACCACCTTGTTGAAGATCATGGCGGGCGAGCTCGCACCCGACGCGGGCGACGTGCGCTATGGGTCCAACGTGCAGCTTGGCTACTACGCACAGCATCATACAGAGCTGCTCGACCGACGGCGTACGGTGCTCGAAGAAGTACGACAGATGGTGCCCGACCTAGGCGAGAGCTATGTACGGGGCGTCTGCGGCGCGTTCCTCTTTTCTGGCGATGACGTCGATAAGTCCGTGGGAGTGCTCTCAGGGGGGGAACGCGCGCGCGTGCTCCTCGCCCGGCTCTTGGTGAGGCCCGGCAACCTGTTGATGATGGATGAGCCGACCAATCACCTCGACCTCGCCGCAGCAGAGGCCCTCGCCAAGGCCCTCTCATCCTTTGGCGGCACGGTGCTTTTCGTCTCCCATAACACGGCCTTCGTCAACCGACTCGCCACCAAAATATGGGACATCAGCGAGGGAACGATCGTCGAATACCCAGGGACCCTCGACGAGTACTTCGAGCATGTGCGGCGCTGGGAGGAAGAGAAGGCGCAGGTTCCTCGCGGGCCCGCCGGAAGGCCCTTGAAATCCGCGCAGCGTACAGCGCCCTCTACCGAGAGACCCGAGCAGAAAAAGAAGCAAGAAGAGCAACGAGCCCAGAAGAAGAAGCAAGAGCAGCAACAGAAGCAGAAGCAACAGAAGCAGAAGCAACAGAAACGACGTGAAGCCGAGCAGCGCAACGAGCTCGGCCGTCGCACACGCAAGTTCAAAGAAGACATCGCCCGCCTCGAAGATCGCGTCAACGCGTTAGAACTTGAGCAGAGCGCGCTGGAACCGCAGCTGGCCGACCCCGAACTCTACCAAGACCAGAAGCGCTTCAAGGAGACCTTCGCCCGCTTCGACGAAAACCGTACCAAGCTCGAAGAGCTCTACGGGCGCTGGGACCATCGTCAACGAGAGCTCGACGAAGCCGTGGCGAGCTTCGAGAGTGAGCAAGCGAAGGCATAGGCGGGGCATACTCGAAACTGGCTCAAAACTGGGGGACACCATGCCAGACAACGCAGAGCGAGTGACGGTGTGCCAGCCATGGGCTGCCACGCTGCTCAAGACTGGCCTGCTGATCTCAGTGTTGGCAGCAGGCTGCACAGATCGGCCCACGCTGGGTGCTCAGTGGGAGGTCGAGTACTTCGACACTATCCTCACGGACATCGCAGAGATCGGCACAGACGTCTGGATTACGGGGCGCTGCAGCGGCCTCTTTCGCCACGCCGACGACCATTTCTCACAAGTCCCTGTGATGGTGACGGGCGTGGCGGTGGGCCTCTCCCAACTCGCCGCGTGCCCAAACGGCACTGCTTGGGGCATTGGCGGCGGACAGCCCTTTCATTTTGATGGGAGCCACTGGACAAACTTGGACAACCTTCACGGGTTGCAAAGCATCCGATGCACAGACGATGAACATGTATGGGCTGCGACATCTCGCACCATCGTCACCTATGACCGTGGCATATGGCGCTATGTCTGGATCGCTGATGCGCTAGAGTGGGGGCGTCTTCGTGCCCTGTGGGGATCGCGCGCGTCACCCAACCGTATCTGGGCCGTGGGCGATGAACGCAGCTTGCGGATCGATGGCGAGCACGTCGAACGCATAGAGCCGCTCAAAGGCCGATTCTTGTCCCATGTATTGGGACGAGAGCACCCAGACCACACAACAGAACTCTACGCCAGCGCTGGAAACCATGAGGTGTGGCGGCGGAGCGAAAGCGATACGAAAGAGGCCTGGACGCAGGTGACTGCTCAACGCCCCCTGCTCTTTGTGAACGACGGCATTTGGAGCGCTGATGGGGCCATGCTGCAGAGGAGAGAGGGCGAGCAGGTCTTTCGCGATGAAGGTCTGTTGGTTAACCCTCAACGATGGAACAGACGCGTCGACGCGCTGCTCCTCGACCAGGAGGGTTGGTTGTGGGCCATTGGCAGCGATCGTGACGCCAAGGCTCCCCTAGGGGTGGAGTGCAACGCATGGGAAACATGTCCGCCCTGTGGCGCCGAGTTCCATCGCTCTTTCGTTGCGCGGCGGCGTTACAACCTTGGGCAGCCCTTCTAGGCCAACGATTCGGGCTCGGGTGAGTCCGAGCCAGCGCGCGGAAGACTTCTTTGGCAATTGGGGTGAGGGAGGCTGGATTGTCCTTCTAGTCGAGTCGATGGTTGGACGAAAAGCGAGAGAGTGAAGCGGTCGGCGGTTGCAGCAGCGCGGTGCAGCGTCGTTCACTTCCCTGGAGGGCAGCGCTCAACCGCTGGCCCACCCTTTCAAAGGCGCCATCGACAGTTTTCGCATCAGCGCAATACGGCGCCCCTTCGACACCATGCCTTAGCGCCTGTCGAGTGGCCACAGTTGCCACAGCATCTATCTTTCCTGGCTAAAGAGTTCTGTTGCTGCAGAGTAAGACCGTTAGAATTACCCGCTATTTTTTGTCCTGCTATTTGGCATGCATGGTGCAATGGCCTACCTCGGAAGGTCGAAGGGTGAGGCTATGATGAGCAAACGAGTTATGCTGCTTGGGCTCTTTCTGCTTGGTGGGCAACTTTCTCTTGGTGAGGCTGAGGCTGCTCAGCTGACTGTTCGCCAGGCGCTCGCAAAAGGAAGAATCAATTCAACCAGGGCCTACCAGCTGCTCGCAAAACAACTGGGGTTTCTCAACCAAAAACCCGCGGGGGTCGTGGCCCTGAAACGCTGGGGCAGCAAGGAACGGCTTTCCACCGCCGAGAAGCTCGGGCCCCTCCAGCGTGTTCAGAAGATCGGTGGTACCAACGCAGACAGGATTGTCCTCCGGGCCCAGTACGCCAAGGGCGCCGTGGACATTGAGCTGCACCACGAGGGAGCGCGTACTTTCAACAAAGTCGACCGTGTTATCTTGCGGCCAGGCTTGGCCATGGACCCCACGAATTGCGGCCGCCCCGCCCCTCAGCAATTCAAAGGCCGTTGGATAGCGACGATGAACCACGGGCAATGGCACCGCGATCTAAACGTTGGCATCCTCCGATCGCTGATGCCAGGTTCGGATGGCACCCAGCGGGCCCAAGAGGCCATCCAGAAGCGTGCTGGAGGGAACAAACTTACCACCATGAAACCCCTCGCCAACGGCTTCTACAGCGAGGTAAAAAAGGGCAAGCGCGGCAAGGGCGTGATCGCCTTCAACCCAGCCAAGGACGAGGCATTCTGGATTCCCGAGCTGATCACTGGGCTGTGGCAGAAGAACAAAGCGAGCCTTGGCCTGCCTACCACCAACAACGTACTCCTGCATGATGACACGGGCGGGTTCATGGTGGGCTTTGAAAAGGGCCGAATCTTCTTGAGCAACCATAAGAGGAGCGTCGAACTCACGCAATAACCTGGACGCGGCTCGAAGGCTGACTTCGCCGCGCCTACTCCCGCTCAAGCGCCGCAAAGAGCTTCACGACACCCCGTCTAGCTACAAGAGCGAACAAGAAAACGCCTAAAAGAATAAGGACTTTCGCGCCCAAGATGCCTAGAATGTGCTCATGGGTTCTGGTGGCAAAGGAGATCGCCCCAAGGGTGAAACGCCCTCTAAGGAGCGTTACCTCGAGGAAGAAGCCGAGGCTGAGGCCGACGCTGACAACACCCTCCCAGCGATCCGCGCCTACGTCGAGAGCGACGACCACCCTGAGGACTTCGATGGCCCTCTCTTCAGCCATGACGACGCGACCCGAGTAGAGGCGACAACCCTTCCTTTAACTGAGCCGCTAGCTGAGCCGCCAGAGCCGTTCTTGGATCCTTACGCCAAGGAGCCCGAGGAGGCCGACTCCATTCACTCCCAGGTCACGGTGCCGAGCATTCGCGTGGACCCCAAGCACCCTCGCCTCGCAGAGATCGACCTCACGCACGCCGAGATGGGCCCTGTCGATGAAGGCCCCACCTATGGAGATGAGCGCCACATCGTCGATGAGCGCCCCATCTATGGCGATGGCCCCTCTGGCGATGGGCTCGATGACGCAACGGTTCCGTCTGTCGCCTCTGCTCGCATCGCACAAACGGAGCGGCGTGGCCTCAACGGGGTAAACGAGTTCGGTGGCGCCCTCGATTGCGGCAAGACTCAAGAGTCGGTGAACACCGAGAACACCGAGAACACCGAGAACACTGAGAACACTGAGAACACTGAGAACACCAACGAGCAAGACGAGCAAGACGACTGGCAGAAGTTGCGTGGTGAGCCCGCGAGCACACCGCCACCCTCGGATGGGGGAGAGGCTCCTGACCTCACCCCCTCCGATCCTGCCGTCCTCGCGCGCGCCGTCTCGGAGCTGATCGAGTTCCACGAGGACGCCACGGAGATCTTGCGCACCAAGGATGGGCAAGCCGGTCCTGCCCATTCGATGCCCAAGGAGACCGCCCTTGATGCTTTGGTCTCTGACGTCCTCGGCATCTCCTTGGACCTCGAGGGTGAGGGCCTGGACTTCGAGGGCGAGGGCCTGAACCTCGAGGGCGAGGGCTTGCGCGCTGACCAAACGCAAGTTGACGCTTTGCCCTCCCCCGCCGCGCCACCGCTCTTCGCTGGCGAGGACGATGAGGACGATGAGG
>JAFCZD010000388.1 GCA_019314525.1 Deltaproteobacteria bacterium | reverse complement strand
TTTTATAGAGAAATATCGAATCAGCAAGCCTGGCACCGGCTTTGCACATGCCCAATGCTGCCTTTGTCTTGGCGCTTGGATTTGCGGAACGAACACCGCCCCATGAAAGTTGGGTTAAATGTCGCGATCAGAATTTCTGAGAAGGATTAACTTGCTGACGGCGGTAGCAATACTTCTAATGTCAGATCAAGCTGTTTTGGCCAGTCCGAGGCTCAGTAAAGTTTTAGTCCCCAGACAGTGCTCAAAGCAGAGTAACGGCAACAAGAATTTGCCGAAGTTGCAGACCAAAAAGGATCGGACAAGCACCTGCAATAAGGCTCTTCCCGAGAAGGCTTCCCCTCTAGAAGAGGGCATGCTGAATGTCTTATCCCTAAAGAGATTAATCCATGACAAAAACCTATCGGGGTTGCGGGCAGATGTCCTCGGCTATGCATTGCATCTTCATGATGTAACGAAGACCAACGTGCAGTATATCGCTGGAACATGGGCCAAGCGCTGGACAGATCCGAGAGGCCGCAAGTATCGCTCGCCCATTGCGATGAAGGGCTTCATTGTTGCTCCATCCAACGAAATCTCGAGAGTGGGGTGGAGAGACGGTGTGCGTAATGAGAAGTTTATCAACGAAGCCGAATCCGCTATTGCCATGAAGGCGCCACTGTCGCTCTATTTCTTGCGCAAGAGAGATCGGCCTGCTTGGTACATGCAAGAGGCTTGGCCATCCGTCCTCGGTAATCCCAAGGTTGCGTGGATGTCCCGCGACTCGCAAGAGGTGCAAATCGAAAAGGTGCCGCCCACCGAGCTTGCCAAAATCCCTCGCCAACTCGAGGATTCGCGTACCGAGAATGTGGCTCAGCCTAATTCTCTCGAATGGGCACGAATTACTGGCTCACCAGGAAGCCCGGCCAACGGTATGATTCCGCCCCCATATGCTCACGAAGTAGGTCGCTACATTGACAGCGACAAGGTGAAGAAGCTTGGCTCTTTCGCCGCCGTTGCCAATGGGAGGCAGTCCTTCAAGGCTCCCAGTAAGTCTTTATGGGAAAAGGCTCTAAGCCCATCAACAGCTTTAGGACTGCGGCTAAAACGCACAAGTGCATTCTTGAACCTAGCAGAACGGGAGGGTACTTTGCGGATCGAAATTCGCTTCCCAGGGTCGGATGGTCTACGCGCAACGGCCTATGAATTGGACGGCAGGGAGATAATACGAAATCTACATAATCTGATTGTCTCAGACCCATTTGCTTACCTTGGTGATTCGATTCGCGACACTCCGCTCAAGGTTCGTAATCTAAATGGAAATCGCAAAACCGAGATTATGCTTTCTCGACTTATGTCCTATGGACGAGATAAAGTAGAATATGGCATTTCCCTGGATGGGCTCTCGGAATCACTCCTGCAAAAACTAAATATCGTGGGAAAGTCCCGCCGTGCGGCTACGATTCGCGCGGAAGTTGTACTCGTAGGCCAGAAGACAGGTCGAGAGTATACAGCCAGCGATCTGTTTCTCGATGTCAAAGCAGAAGCTAGATCGCAACTCTGAACATCGACGCATAACTAATCAGAGCGGTAATCGTTTCGAAGCGGGTTTTGGGGTGGCTGGTTGATGCGGAACGGCGAGGGCTGGTGTAGGGGTCTCGGGGAGAGAGCGGAGTCCACAGCCCTCGATCGACGCGTGATGCTGGCCGCATTGATTCGGGTTGGGGAAGGCTGCAGAGGGCTACTGCCGCAAATCGAGCCGCGGCACCAAGAAAGCGACCACCCAATAGGGAATGGATGTGGCTGTTCAACCGCTTTCATCATGCTTGCTGAAACAAACTGCCCCAGGTTACTCTTATTACTATGCAACATCGCATGGTCTTCATCTTGTTGCTGCTCAGCAGTTGCACACGAACAGGGGGAGCCCATGATGCGCGTGTGGCCGACCACCCTCTTATAAGTGACCAAGAAGCCACTGATAGCGTAGCTGATAAATCAGACGCGGGAGTGGACATCCTGGATGTGGGCAACGATGGGTTGGCAGACGTCACTCCCGTAGGTGATGGGTTGGCAGACCTAGCGAGCGACATGCGGGCAGACGGCAACGACGGGAACGCGCAAGTGTGCAACGCGACGGGTTGGTGCTGGGAAAACCCCACGCCCATAAGCAATGACATCGTTAGCGTCTGGAGTGACTCCCAAGGGGAGAGCGTCGCCATCGACAGCACGGGAATGGTGCTGCGAATTCACGCGAAGGGCTGGGAGCTGCTCCGAGCACCAGGAGGCGTCACACCTACCGATATCTGGGGAAGCAGCCTGAGTGATCTCTTCGTCGTTGGCGAAAATGGCCTCGTGTTGCGCTACGACGGCGTGCGTTGGTCAGCCGCAACCTTGGGCACCACCACCGACCTTTTTGGTGTTGGTGGTAGCGGCCCTTCGGATGTGCATGTTGTTGGAAAGGGGGGCAACGCATTTCATTTTGATGGTGCATCGTGGGCCGCCATCGAGACAAACACTGGGCAAACGCTTTACGATGTAACGAGCCTCTCGAAGACAGACGCCTTTGCCGTGGGAAACAAGGGTGCCTTTCTGCACTATGATGGGAGCACCTGGACGGCCATAGAGTCGAGCAGCACCGCAGATCTGCGAAACATTCTAGCAACGAGTAGCAACGACGTTCTGGCGGTGGGGCTCAACGGAGCCATCGTCCACTATGATGGCCTGCAGCTGATACCCATGGCGAGCGGCATCGTCGCACATTTATGGGGTATCGAAAGCTTGGCGGGAAACCCCTATATTGTGGGAAACAGCACAGATTGCCTCGTTTATGAAGGTGGCGTATGGAATCGCAGGCCCACCGGCTCACCTGTCGGCTTGCTCGACGTGGCCGTGGATAGCGAGACCTCACTGATAGCGGTTGGCCAGAACGGCACCCTCATGGCGTTCGCTGATCAGCGCTGGCGCCAACGCTCCGAGGGCGTCATCGAGACCCTCCACGCCATCTGGCAGGCGGCATCAGGAGAGTCTTTCGTGGTGGGCGACCGGGGTACGGTTCTGCACAGCGGGCCAGCGGGATGGGTGCGACATGCGACTGGGGTTACAGCAGACCTTGTGGCGATTTGGGGAGCGAGCCCAACGGATGTTTATGCTGTGGGTGATGACAATACACTGCTTCATTTTGACGGTACAGGCTGGCAGGTCGTTTCACATACCCTGCCAGCCCAGGCGTTGACGGGCATTTGGGGCAGCGGACCCACGGATATCTATGTCGTTGGCAACGCAGGAATCGTCGCGCATTATGATGGAACAAGCTGGGCCACGAGCACGGTGGCCACTGTAGAACTCTCCGCGATTCATGGCAGCTCTTCGAGCCACGTGGTGGCGGTGGGAGCAGAGGGCATGGTGCTCAGCTTTGACGGACAAAGCTGGACAACGTTGAGGTCTTCAGGGGCTGTCCCGCTCAAGACGGTGTGGACCTCTGGCCCCAATGATATTGTCACGGCTGGTGGCAGCGGCCTGCTGCTGACCTACAACGGGACGCTTTGGCAGCAGCTGGCGGCGGCTAGCACCATCGTGGCGTTTCGTGGCCTCTGGTGCGAGGGGGCAGCTCGTGATTGCTATCTTGCTGGCAGCAGCGGGCATCTGATCATTTTTGATCGCAACAGCGCCATACCCCAAGTGGTGGATATCGATACAGAGCTTCGCGACGTGATAGGGAACAGTTCAGGGGAGATTTGGGCTGTGGGCAGCAAAGGCGCCATTATTCATCGGAGGTGAGCACGTTCAGTGGTTGCCCCACGCTTGCCCAAGTGTTGGGGGCACCGACCACCTAGCTGCATCCGGGGCTGTGGTGGCAGGTCCACTGACCGCCTGTGATGGTAAGTACAGCCTTCACCCAGAGAAACTTTGGCGCATTTTGTCGATGAATGAGCGCAGGTGATCCCAAAAAACAAAGGCTAAAACCGCTCTAACTCCGTCTAAACCATGGGGGTTTATGGCCCAGTTTATGTTGGCTCGCTTGTTGCTTTGAGCATGGGCGACGGCTCTTCAGGTCGTCAGATCTGGAGATTGAACATGATTTACCGTCGAAGTTCAGCAGCCCTCGCGCTGGTCGTCGCAGCCGCGCTATTTACCCCAACCCATGGGCTCGCAAACAACAAGCTGCTCATCCAGAAGGTTCGGCCAACGAAGCGCAGGGCGAACTCAAAAAAGTCTCATGTCCTGCGTAACCCTGTGATCTTGATGCATGGGTTCAACGCCAGCCCCGATAGTGATTGGGGATTTTCGGATGAGATGGTCAACCACTTCAAGAGCCGCCTGGGAGCAGATCGGGTCTTCGTGCTTCAAGTAGCCCCCTACGCTTCCGCTGAAAACCGAGGCAAGGAAGCCACGAAGAAAATCGAAGCCATCCTGAAAAAGACAGGCGCCAAAACATTCCATATGATCGGGCACTCTGAAGGGGGCAAGGACGGTGTCTACGCCACCAGCCCCAAAGGCGGCAAACTGGAACCTGCCTATGTGGCCACAATCGAAACGCCCCATGCCGGGACGAATATCTCCAATACGATCCTGGATGTCTTCTCTGAGACTATGGGGAGGAAATTGGTGCCCAAGTCCAATCTCAGCAGGAAGATCCTCAAAGGTGTCACCCAGCTGATGACACTTTCCCTTAATGATAAGGCCAAATATTATCCAGCCGATATGCTCGCGGCACACCAAAGCATGCGCGAGTCGGCGCCAGGGGATCATAACGACTTCAACGAACGGTTCCCCTTGAATTCGAAGACGGTCTACACCTCATGGGCCGGGCTGAGCAATTTCCTGCGCATCCCCAACCTATTCCATGACCCCGCGGTGGCCAACACGGCGCAGCACGGCAAGCCCTTGGCGAACCCCCGATGGGCGACCCCGTTTAGCTGGTTCACCTCGCGCCATTGGATGAGTCCGCAGCTCACGGCCATCGCTGGCATCGTCGCAAAGGGATTTCACCTCAAGCCCAACGACGGCGTCGTGCCCACCGAAAGCGCCAAGGGACCAGACGGTTTCATCTTTCGTGGCACGCTCAAGACCGACCATATGGGTGCTGTGGGCCAAGGGCGCAACGGCAGCAAAGACGCGTTCACCGGATTCGCCGCCACGAACTTCGCCGACACGCTGATCAACGATATGAAATTGGTGGAGGCCGGAGGAAGAGCGAAGCTGATCAAGGAAGCCAAGGCTTGGCACGAAACCGGACAGCCGTAGGAGATTGAACATCGCCACAGACCGCTATGGCCTCGTGGCAGCGAGAAGCGCGGAAAGTTGCTCCAAGCAGGCTATGGCGTCTCGCCGCTTCACACGGTTTTGTGTCTTCTCGATTAACCCGAGCAGCGCCTCCACGAGATACGCCTCGATGAAGGTGCTCGCGAGCCGGTCATAGGGATCAACACAGGCTTTCTCAAGCACGTTGTTGCGCTGGTAGTGCTCGAGGGCCTCATCATCGCGGGCCAAGTCCCAATGCGCTCGCCTGATCGCCTGAAGAGATCGTCATAGCGCCTCTCAGCGCCCGCGACTTCTGGTGGCCAGTGGGTCAGGTCTTCCAGAAAGATCTTGGCCATCTGAGAGAGTGCGATTTCCACAGGGGTTTGGGGACGAATCCCTTCGATCCAGGCCCATCGGTCATTCGACATGCGCTCTTTCTACTTGGCCACAGCGAAATATCCAAGCCTTGCATTGGCCGTCCTGCGCTCCTCTCATAACGATGCAAATGCATGCTATTCTCGTCGACAATCAACAAGAGAGAGACACGATGGCTCGTTCAGTCTTATGGATGCTGATGTTGATGCTGCTCAGCTGCAGCGAAACGGAATCACGACGGCTAGGCGATATATGCCAACGGGATGAGGAATGTGCCTCCTCACGCTGTGATGAGCTGGTCTGTAAGTCAAGTCTACCCGCAGCCGTGGGGCAACCCTGCTCACATGCGCTCGAGTGCGCGTCTGAACAATGTGAAGCGCTTCTTGAGGGGAGCACCTGCGCCAAGGGCGAGCGCCTG
>JAFCZD010000387.1 GCA_019314525.1 Deltaproteobacteria bacterium | reverse complement strand
GGAACCCAGCACGAGGTCCAAGGGGATTCCCTCGGCCTTGATCCTCAGCGTGAGTCTCCGCAGCAACGCAAAGAGCGCATCCGGAGCCCCCTGCCGGCCCCAACCGGAGAGGGATCGCTTCAGGAGCTGAGAAAACCACGCACCCGAAGGGGGCAGCTCTTTACCCTTGGGTGAAGCATCGTAGTCAGCCAGGGTGCCCATGCGGTCGAGGAGCGCGATCCACTCCCCCACGAAGGTACGCTCATTGTCGTTGGGTGGATCCGGAATGAACGTGAAGAGCCGGGCGCGGAAGGATGGATTCGCCTTACTCATGGAAGCCAAGGTGGGCTCGTAGTCCTTCCAGAACGCCTTTGGAGCCTTGCCGATGGTGGAGGTCTCCAGAAGCTCCCCCAAGAGCCGTTCGTCCTCTTGGGCGACATTCAAACCCGCCTCTTTGGCGAGCTTGCGCATCTCTTTGGCGAGCCCCGTCCACGGAGGCAACCCGCCGAGGGTGCGGCGGACCGCCAGCTCGCGAAAATGCTCGAAAGCTTGCGCGGCATCGTGGCTCTCGCGAAGGTCTTTGGCGTAGCTCGTCAGCGCCTTGATGCTCAGGGCACCCGCCAACGCAAACTCGATGAAAGCAGCCTTGCGCACCTGCTCATCGATAGCCAACCCCTGGGCCTTCTCCGCGTCCCGCGCCTTACCAAAAAACTGGGAGGCATAATGGGTATTGCCTTGCTCTAGAAAAGCGCGCCCTGCCTCTTCGAAGAACGAGGGCAAGAAATGCGGCACGCTGCGGGAGAGCTGTCGAGCGATCGCTTCGAAGCCATCTTTGGCGTGGCCGGGCTTCGTCGCGGCGCGCTTGGCCTCACGGCGAAAATCCTTCATCACGTCCAACGCAAAGTGCGCATGCTTCGCATCGTTCACCAACGCCCAGCTCGGGAAGCCCAGGGCTCGACGTTGTTGCTTGGCGACGCCCCCCTCCACCTCCGGCGCCTCGAAGCCGAGGGTCTTAAAGGTGATGTCCTCCCCCTGAGCGAGGGTATCTGGCACCAGCCGCACCACGCAGCGTTCACCCAGTGCGGGGTGTTGGTACGTGCGAGCGCTGACAGTATCCACATGCGCTTCCTCTTCCACAGGCGCCGTTGTGGGTAAGAGAGCGCCGGCCATGAGGAGTTCTTTGTTCTTGGTAATGCTCATTTTAAGCCTCCTCATCCGTCTCAACTTTGCGGCCCGCGTAAATCTGGCTTGCCATGCGCATGCCCTCGGAGAAGGCCACAGCCCCCACCTTCGCGATCGCCAAGGAGTGCTCCTTTTCGTCGACCCAGCTTAAATCCCCGGTCTCTGTCTCCTCATCCCAATAATCCGCCCCGAGCCAATAGCGAGCTTCTACCTTGCCGGACGGCCCCCACACGGGACACACCGCGTAGCCACCACTCACGCGAAACCCATGTTTGCGAGCGCGGCTGGTGGCATGGGCCAAGAGCTCGAAGGTACCGCCGGAGAAATCATTGATGCATGGCTCGCCGTCCCTCAACTCTGCGCTCGACGTGAACGTCTCACGAAAGAGTTGGGAGAGCCGCTGCTCCAAAGAAAGCTCCGTGGCCAACTCACGAAAATCCTGCAGCTCACCCTTGAGGAGGATCGGGTGGGGCAACGCCACCATCTCCACCTTCAACCAACGCGACTCGCCATCGAGGTCCACAACCCCCACGCCACGCTTCGCGTCCACCCCGCGCAAGAAGCCTGCACGATCACCATCCGCTGTGTGGTTCTTGTCCAAAGGCCAGACCACCGCGTTTTCGAGCATGCTCCGCCATGCAGGGTCACGCCATACAGCCTCGATGACCGCTTTGGACACGGGCAAAGAGCGCACCATCCAGGCGTCCACCGTCTTTTGGCACTCGTCTTCGTGCAAGGCGATGTGCTCACGAAGATCTCGAATCTCGCCCACGAGGTCGCTCTCGCGCACCTTCTTGGGCAGCGCGCTGAGGACCTTGCCTTTGGCGTTCTTGCAAAGAATCTTGCCCTGCTCGAGGGCCACGGCGTATCCATCCACGGCCTCGACCCAGCGCAGGTCGGTGTTCTCCACGGGCATGGTGACGTCTGACATCCTATTCCTCCGCGTTGGCTCCACAGGGCGTTTCATTGTTGGGAAGGAGTGAGGCTAACACAGGCATTGTGTTAGCTGTGGACGGTATTACGGGGAGAAGCGAAAACTCTTGCCAAGGGGCCTTGGCAAGGAAACCTACCTGCCCAAGCCCTTCACCAGAGCCTCCATGGCAAGCCTTTGGGCCTTGGTCCCGTCCTCGAGCTTCTGAGCACGCTTCTGATTGGCGCTGAGGGCATCCTCCACGGCGAGGATACGCCTGACGAAAGGCGCCACGGCGTTGCCAGCCTTCCCTCCCACCGCCTTGAGGTGATTGCGCAGTCGCCCCAGCTTCTGTTTAAGGGCTCGCTTCTTATTTGTATTGCGCCGTTGCTGTTCCAAATGTTTTCTCGCGTCTACGCGCATCTCCTTGAGCTTGGCCATCAGCGCGCGCGTTGGCGCCGAGAGGCTCTTGGCCGCGATAAACTTATCCAACGTCTCCATTCGCACCTTTTGGGCATTCACGCGTCGGGAGAGCCCCTCCTCAATGGTGAACGTCTTTTTCACCTTCATGTTCTTTCCAAGGTAGAAGATAACGCAGGCGCGTTGGGCCTTCATGTCGAAGTCGAGGGCATCTGCGCCCTTGATGCTGGCGTTTCGCGTCACGGAGGGCTGAAAGTAAACGCTCCGCTTTTCGCTGTCTCGGTTCTCGATGCTGACCTTGATCTTCCGCGTGCGAATGAAGTGCTCTTTGAAGCCGCCTTTGACATAGGTCAGCCGCTTCGGCACCTCCATGCTCTGTGTCTCAAGGCTCTTGAGTTCAACGTCGAGGTCTGTGCCGTGCTGCAAAAAGTGGCGCTGGCCAGGTTTGGTACGAGGGAGAAAGGATTCCCCAACAAAACTCCCCTCGGAAAAGAACGAGATGGTTCCTGGGGGGATGGTCTGGCCTGTGGAGTTTTCCACCAACGCGGTGGCGCGAGGCTTCCCGCCAAAACCATGAATCAGGGTGATGCGCTTGGTCTGCAACTTCAGCTGCGAAAAGGGAACCAAAGCGGAGTGGTGAGCGCGCAAGTCCAGGGCGCTGCGCATTTGATAGCGAAAGAGCGTGCCCAGCTTCGAGGCCTTGGCCTTGGAAAACGCCGCAAGGTTGCCCACTCTGAGCTGTGAACTCCCCAAGGTCCCCATCCTGCCCAACCCAATGGTGCCACGCGCACTGCCGCCCCCCCCTCGCCCATGACCAGAAATGCCCAGGCCACCCATGCCATACGCTTCCCCAACCTCATCGCCCTGAAGCTGGTCGCCCCAGATGGCGTCGGGGGTGGTGTTGATCAGCTGGGGCACGCTGGGCAGGGCGCGCTTGGGGTGCACCAAAGGCCTGCGCAAATAGCGCGGCACTGTGAGGGGAAAGAGGAAGGAGTCGGGACGCCCAGACACGAAAGAGAGCTGCACTTGGCGCCAATCTTCGTCTGAATCGTTATGTACCAGCGCCCAGCCCTGCAGCGTCTGTTGTTCAGACCCTCGCTGGGCGAAGAGCCGATAGCTCACGCGGAAGAGCGCGGTCTCGGCGATATACCCGAGGGTGATGGCCCCCTTTGCCTGGGAGAGCAACTCCAACGCACGCCGCTTTTGCCGTCCACTTTTGGTCAGGGCGGTGAGCGCCGTTTGGATGCGTTTTCTCAACGCGCCCTCGGGGCGAATGGAGATCACCTCGCTGAGCAAAATCTTCTGGATCTTCGTGTCGCTGTGCAGAAAGAGCAGCACCCAGCGCTTTTGCTTCGCACACGGGCGGGGAGGCTTTTTCGACTTTCCCAGTGTGCATGCCACAGGAACCGCCTCCTGCGTGAGGTCGATCACCGCACCGCTCATGGAGTGCTCCTTTGTTCGAAGCTGCACCGCCTGGCCACGGAGCCCCAAGATCACGCTGCGAAAGGACACGGCGCCTTTTCCGGCTGGCTCCAGCCCGGCGAGCGCCCGCGCCATGCCCCGGCTGAGGTTGCTCGAAAAGGACACGCCGGAGACCGTCGCCTCACCATTTTTGGCGACAAGGGTCAGAGTCTTTAGAGCGTCATCGATATGCCCCGCCGGCAGGGGGAGCGTCGCCCTCGTGCCGCCTTGGAGCATGCCCGATCGTTCGAAATAGCCGACACCGGTCTCATAGAGGTGAAGGCGCTTGAGGGGCAGGATGTGTTCGTTCTTCGCGCCATCAACATGCGCGCACGCAAACAAACAGGAACTGGTGAGGACGAGCATCAAGACATGGTGTGAGCGGATCATGGGCACCTCTTGCACATCCGACACCCTCAACTCACGCTTGTTCCGTGGGATGTCTCCGACCTGAGGCACTCAACCCAAACACTTGCACAAAACGCCAACTAATTTTCACTTCGGAGCGTTCACCCCCTTGTATTTTCTGCCTTTGCGGGCTCAGATACCTTTTCGTCGGCAAGTGCCGACGCATTGAGTCAATGGCAAGCGGACGCGGACTCTCCGCGCCTCGAAAAATCGGGAGATCTCCATGGCACGTAAGAAGATAGCTCTCATCGGTGGCGGACAAATTGGTCAAATCCTCGCGCTCCTCGCAGCACAGAGGGAGCTGGGAGACGTCGTTATCTTTGACATCCCCCAACTCGAAGGCCCCGTGAAGGGCAAGGCCCTGGACCTCTGGGAGTCGAGCCCAGCCCAGGGTTTTGACGCTGACCTTCAAGGCACCAGTGATTACAAAGACATCGCTGGCGCTGACGTGGTCATCGTCACCGCAGGCCTGCCGCGCAAGCCTGGCATGAGCCGTGACGACCTCCTCGCTACCAACGTCAACATCATCAAGAACGTCGCCGAGAACGTCAAAGAGTACGCTCCCAAGGCCTTCTCGATCATCGTCACCAACCCCTTGGATGCCATGGTCTCGACTTTCCATAAGGTCTCAGGCTTCCCCAAGAACCAAGTGGCTGGCATGGCTGGCGTGCTCGACACCGCCCGCTGGCGAGCTTTCTTGGCGATGGAGCTTGGCGTATCCATCGAAGACATCGCGGGCACCGTGCTCGGTGGCCACGGCCCCACCATGGTCCCACTGCCCCGCCTCACCACCGTCGGTGGTGTGCCCCTTATGGAGCTTCTCGACGCCGAGAGCATCGAGCGCATCTCCAAACGCACCCGTGAAGCGGGCACTGAGATCGTCAAGCTCCTCGGCAACGGCTCGGCCTTTTTCAGCCCCGCGGCCAGCGCCATCGAGATGGCAGAGGCCTACCTCAAAGACAAAAAGCGCGTCCTGCCCTGTGCAGCCCTTTGTGAGGGTGAGTATGGCATCGATGGCCTCTTCATCGGCGTGCCCTGCAAGCTCGGCGCCGGCGGCATAGAGAAGATCTATCAGATCAAGCTCGAAGCCGACGAGCAGGCGCTGCTAGACAAGACCGTCGAAGCAGTGAAAAAGACCCTCTCGGAGGTCAAGCTCTAATGAAGATCCATGAGTAGTACCAGGGCAAGGAGCTGCTCAAGCCCTATGGCGTCAAGGTGCCCGTCAACGTGACGGTCCTCGACGCGACCAAAGCCGACAACAAAGCCAGCCAGCTCTTGGAGCTAGCTGGCGGCGATGTGGTGGTGGTCAAATCCCAAATCCACGCAGGTGGCCGTGGTAAGGGCCGCTTCAAAGAGGACGCCGACCTCGGCGGCGTTAAAGTCGTCAAAGGCGCTGCCAAGGCCGGAGAGGTCGCTCGCAAGATGCTCGGCAAGACGCTGGTCACGATCCAGACCGGTGAAGAGGGCAAAGTCGTCAACCGCGTGCTCCTCGAGCAGGGCATCGAGATCGACCGCGAACTCTACCTCGGCGCGGTGCTCGATCGCGCTCAGCAGCGCGTC
>JAFCZD010000386.1 GCA_019314525.1 Deltaproteobacteria bacterium | reverse complement strand
GCCACAGGCCCTGGCCACGCTCTGGCTGCCCCCTGTAGACGACGACACCATCTGCGATCTCGGTCGCAGCGCAGCCTCGGTGCAACCTTTGCTGCCACGATACGAGCTACCCCTACGCGCGCTATTGCCCTAACGCTCGAGGAGCCAAGATGAGCCAAGAAGAACTCGAGATTCAAGCCTCCATCTGGTGCCAGGCCATCAGCGAGTCCGCCTTCTGCGGCCAACCTTCGCGCTACGAGGATGACTACGAGCTGATCCTCAACGAGATCACCAAGCTTGAGTCTGTGCACGGCGAGGAACCGGCATGGCAAGAGGTGCGCCGTGCGGCGGATGCGCTTACACGAGAGAAGACAAAAGATATGACGATCCTCACGGCGCTTTGCGTCGCTGAAGCTCAACTCTCGGGGGTCGAGGCGCTGGCCCCAGCGATCTACGCCTTCCGGTTTTTGGTAGAGAACCACTCCAAAGAGATGTTCCCCAACGCGGCCAGACGTCGCGGACGAGGAGGGACCTTTGGCTGGATGATCCGCAACCTCGAAGCCCCCCTCACACGCCTGATCCCCAGCTCGCATCTCCATCAAACCTACCTCCTGCTGCAGGAGCAGTTTCTCGCCCTCGACGACAGACTGCGTGAGGAGTTGCAAGACGAGCACCCAACATCGCGCCCTGTGCGTGACCAGCTCGAGCGCCTCATTGCCGCGACGCCTCCCGAGGTGCCCGTGCAATCTGTGGAAGAAGAAACACCGAGTGAACACTCGCCAGCTCCCCTTCAACCGATGAACACGGCGGCGGCCCCCCCCAAGCTCTCTGGCGTGCCCCAACAGATCGACAGCGAAGAGCAGGCCGACGCAGCGCTGAAGATGGCGGTGACGGTGATCAAGAAGACCGCCCAATTCTTCATCACCCGCCGTGAAGATCGCGCCGTGGGCTACACCCTCGCCCACGCGGCATCGATGCTGGAAGGCACCCCCATCTGGGAACCTCTCGAGCCCATCACCGAGCTCATCACCAAGGCGCGACAGGTGACAGAGAGCCAAGGGCTGACGCAGGGCTGCAAGGTGCTTCAGGAGGCGCTCAAAGGAGCGGGCACAAAGATCATGCGCTTCCGTCTACGCGTCGCCCTCGCAGACCTCTGCACGGACCATGGCGAGCCCGAGGTCGCGCAGCCGCTCCTCGCCAACCTCAAGGAGGAGACCGAGGCCCCCATGACGGAGTGGCTGCCCGATCTCATGGTGGAGCTAGCCCGAGCCACGGTGAGCTGCCAGAGGAAGCTCTCTGAGCAAGACAAGGACGATGGTGATATCCGCCGCGACGCCGAGGAGATGATGGATGTGCTCTCACGCCTCGCCCCCGGCTTGGCTTTCGAGATGAAATAGAGCAGGTTCCTTGAGCGGCGAGGAGAGGGGTTGCGAGGAGAGGGGTTGCGAGGAGAGGGGTTGCGAGGAGACCGAGCGCCTACTCCTTGTCTAGCTTGCCCACGAGCGAGAGCGTGAAGAACGCTCCCATATACTTGATGTGGGGCGTGATGTTCATCTTGACGCGATACCAACCCGCATTGCCGGGCACATCCTCAACCGTTATCTCTGCAGCGCGCAAAGGATTGGCGGAGCGCACACTTTGGCTTGGGTTGTCCATGCCCACCACGTATTGGCTAATCCAATCATTGAGCTCTTTTTGCAGCTCTCGAGCGGTCTTCCAGCTTCCGATATTCTCCCGTTGGAGCACCTTCAGATAGTGGGCAATGCGCGTGATAATGAACAAGTAGGGTAGCTGCGTGCCAAGCCGATAGTTGGTCTCGGCTCTGCGGCCCTCTTCTGAGGTGCCAAAATATTTGGGTTTCTGCGCAGAGTTTGCGGAAAAGAAGGCCGCGTTGTCGCTGTCTTTGCGCATGGTGAGCGCGATGAAGCCCTGCTCTGAGAGCTCATACTCGCGCCGCTCCGAGATCAGCACCTCGGTGGGCACCTTTGTGCGCATCTCGCCCATGGCCTCATAATGGTGGATGGGCAGGTCGTCCACCTCTCCACCCGAGCGGGGACCGATGATATTCGGGCACCAACGAAACTTGGCGAAGCTATCGGCGAGACGCGTCGCCAAGGTGAAGGCGGCGTTGCCCCAGAGGTAGTTCTCGTTGGACTCAGCCGCCTCTTCATTGAAGTGAAAGGAGCGTACTTGGCCAGACTCCGCCGAGTAGGGTGCCCGCAGCACGAAACGCGGCATCGCGAGCCCCACATAGCGTGCATCCTCGCTTTCGCGGAAGCCATGCCATTTGGTAAAGCGTGGGTCTTCGAAGTGGGCCTCAAGATCACGCATATGGGGCAGTTCGGTGAAGTCGCTCTCATCTCGACCAAAGAAATTGGGGTCAGTGCCAGCCAAAAAGGGTGCGTGCGCCATGGCCGCCACCGCCGCTGCATGACGCAAGAGGGCGACATCATGGTTACCCGCCCCGAACTCGTAGTTTGCGACCATGGCGCCATAAGGCTTGCCACCAAATTGGCCATACTCAGCAGTATACACGTGCCGATAGAGCCCCGAGGTGACGATCTCCGACGCATCTTCAAAGTCGTCGAGGAGCTCAGTCTTGGTCGCCTGAAGCATGTTTATGCGGATGTTCTCGCGGAAGTCGACGTTGTCGACGAGGTACTTGAGGCTTCGCCAGGCAGATTCGAGCTTCTTGAACTCTTTATGGTGCAAGACCGCGTTCACCTGAGCGCTGATGGTCTGATCGATCTGCGAGATCATCGCCTCGACGACCTTGCGGTCGATGCGCTGCCCCTCTTTACGGGTCTTCAGGAGCTCACCAATGAGCGCCTGCACGTTCTCTTTGGACGCGCTGTATTCGTCATCGGAAGGCTTGACCTTCATCTCCTGGACGATCTCGTCGAGAAGAGAAACGCCCTCTTGCGCCTCTGCGGCCTGGTCTTGCTGCTTCTCGGTTGCCATACGCTTTTCTCCGTGGACCTACTGGTCGCCAGCCTTCTCGAGTTCATCGAGCAAGCGCTGACGCGCTTCAGGGTCGTCAAGGATCGCCTCAAGATGTTTACGAAACTTGGGGATATTGCCCAAGGGCCCCTTCAGCGTGCCTAAAGCATCACGTAGCCTCAAGAGCTGCTTCAGCTCTGGGATCTGGTTGGCGATAGCCTCTGGGCCAAAGTCCTTGATGTCCTTGAACTTCAGCGCCACTGCCAGCTCATCATCTTCATTGTCGCCCATAGCGTTGGGCACCGTGGCGTTCAGCTCTACATCCTTGGCCGCGAGCACATCATTGAAATTGTCCTTATCAACAGCCACGGGCTGCCGGTACTCGATAGCCTCCTCTTCGTCGCGACCGGTGAAGTCCCCCATGACGAGGAAGCGAAATGGCAGCTCCACCTCTTCACTGGCGTCCCCTGTTTCGGGTTTGTATTTGATGTTGATGCGCTCTTTGGGCGCAACAGACCCTTCCCTCTTAGCCATGAGGCAACTCCCTCTATCTATATGGAATGTATTTTCACCGCTCTAGGGGGCGACGTCAACATTTGGCGGGGTGAATGGGGATGAATCGGTGAATCAGGTGAATCGACAAGGGGGCAAGGAGACGGGCCCCCTTCACTACATGGGCGTCCCGCGCTCGATATCCTCCCCAACATGGGAGTGGTCGCGAACGATCTTGCTGCCCGTCTTGGCCGACTTCCAAATGCTCTCACGCCAGCGGTCTGCTGCGAGGCTCAAGTACATCTCGTCACCCCCACCGCCCACGCTGTGGTTGACCTGCGTGATGCGCCCCGCCCAACCAGAGATGGTCTTGATGTGAATGTGCCGTTCACGTTTGTTAGTATTTGAGCCCGAGAATTCACGAAAGAGGTGGATATGAAAATTGATCAGGTTGTCCGTGCTCTCCCCAAAAAAGGCCTGGATGAGGTTGAAGACTGGGGTGTGGTTGCATTCAAAATGCACACCCACGGGCAAGGCGTCCGGTCGGCCGGCTGTTTTGCTGCCATCAACGCCCCCGCTGCGTAAGAAGGTGCGCCCGTAGCTCTGGAGCCGGAAGAGAAACTTCGTGTCGGAGACCTGCCCAGAGGACCCACCCGCCAGCGTGTATTTGGAGCCGTTGTCACCCCCCAGGTAAGGCTGACCCCATGTTCCCGCCTCTTTGTCTTTACACTCCCCGATCTCGAGGAAGACTTCACTGCTTGCTGTTGCCATTTTCTTCTCCGTCTTCCTGTGAATTAGGCCTCGGGCATCGGGCGGACATCTTTGGTGTGAGAGCGTTTCATCATCTGCTTGCCATCTTTGATGCCATCAAAGTCAGTCCAGCACATCCGGTCGGCGCTGAGCACCATGCTGAGCATATCCCCCGCGCTCCCCCCTGACTCGGCGAGGGTGAGAATATACCCTTCCGAACCAGAGAGCGTCCACCAATGGTGGGTCTCCTGAGTCTTGCCCTTGCTGGGATGATATTCGCGGCATGCGTGGATGTGCCAGTTCACCAGATTGTGGTGGCCATCCTTGCCAAAAAAGGCGCTGACCAGCTCGTCCAAGTCGATCGCTGTCGACTCGATGTCCAGGCTGACAACACCCGTCTGGGCCTTGCCAAAAGAATCCATGGAGCCGCTGACGTCCCCAGCACGGGTTAACGATTGGGTATAACTCTTGACCTTGAAGAGGAAGGTGCTCTCGCTAGCTTTTCCCATCTTCAAGTCGATCTTGGTGTCATTATCACCACCAAGGTAAGGCTTACCCCATGTTCCGGCGTGCGCGTCTGTACACTCACCGATCTCAAGGAAAACCTCTGATGCTAAACCAGCCATAGTTATCGCCTCCTTTTGGAGTTCATGGTTTCGCCACCTAGGCGCACCTTATTGTTCTGTCTCGACTCTAGTTCTAGCACCGCAAACACACAGCGCAACCCATTAGAACTACAAAGTTTTATCCGTGGTCTGTGCCCCCCACCTGGGGTCTTCAACCCTCCAAATGAAGCCACCGCAACTCCACCAGTCACCCATCACTCGCCTCAGAATGTCCAAATTGGGGGCTATTACCCCTGGTCTGCCCCCCCCACTGAAGCGGTAAGCTCCAACCCTCCCTCTTCGTCGAGTTCAAGGCACAAGGTGTCTGAGAGCTGACCTGTGGACATCTCTGACAGAAGCGCCTGAGAGAGCAGCGGCAAGATCGTCTTGGTGACGATGTGATCGATATTCCGTGCCCCCGTCTCAACCTCAGAGCAGCGCTCGACAATTTGGTTGGCCACCTCGTCGGTGACCTGGAGCTCGATGGCGTGGGTCTCACGCACACGTTTTACCAACCCCGCCAGCTTCAGATCGACGATCTGGCGCATGGCGTCACCTGACAATGGGTAGTAGGGGACCATGGTCATGCGGGCAAAGAGCGCAGGCTTGAAGTGCTTGCTGAGGACGGGCCGCAGGGCATCCACCACCGCCTTCTTTTTCGGGGGTGGAACGGTCATGCACATCTGCGTCATCATCTCCGAGCCGAGGTTACTGGTCATCAGCACCACGGTGTTGCGGAAGTCGATCACGCGCCCTTCCCCGTCGGAGAGACGCCCCTTGTCGAAGACCTGGTAGAAGAGGTTCATCACCTCAGGATCGGCCTTCTCCACCTCATCGAGCAACACCACGGTGTAGGGACGTTGCCGCACACCCTCGGTAAGCAC
>JAFCZD010000385.1 GCA_019314525.1 Deltaproteobacteria bacterium | reverse complement strand
CTCGCGCATGGTGACGAAGCGGTACTCGCTCTTGAGCTCTTCGATGGTAGCGATGAAGCGGTCGCGCTTTTTGCGGTAGGGCACACGCAGGTCGGGCTGCCGGCCGGCGAGCTCGGTGGGGATGCGATCGTCGATGGCGTCAGAGAGATCAATGCCATGAAGCTCGAAGTTGAAGAAGCGTTTGGTGCGCATGGCGCCCACAATGAAGCGTCGTACCCAAGGTGGGGCGAGCGCCAAGAGCGTGCCAATCGCCGGTAGGCGCATGCCTGGCACGGTGGCTACGGGCAGCTCGATCAATGGCCCCTTGCCACGGCGCCAGGGGCGCTCCACCTCGAGGCGGTAGGGATCGGGTGGGCAGGTCAGGCCGCGGGGATCTCCCATCACGGCGCCCGAGCGGCGTCCGCGCAGGGCCATGGCGGCCATCACCGCCATCTTTGCTGCGTAGTAGGGGGGCGAGGGGAACATCGAGGTGTCGTAAGCGTAGTTGAGCTTGGAGAGCACCCGCGCGATGGCTGGCCCTAGATGGTAGCCAGGCGTGCGGAAGCCCAGAGGAGCGTGCTCTTTTCCCACGCTCTCGACGATGACGTCGTGGGCTTGTTGGATCTCGCGTTCGATGACCGCTTCGGGGAGTTGGTTCAAGTCGTAGGGGTGGGTATAGGTGTGGTTGCCCAGCTCGTGGCCCGCCGCGACCATTTGCTTCAGCGTCGCCTGGGCCTCTTTGGAGCCCTCAAGTTCCTGACCGACGATGAAGAGCGTGGCAGGGATCTCCAGTTGCTCGAAGAGCGCCTGAAAGCGGGGCAGGGCGTTGTTGAGGATTGTGTGCTCCACCTGCTTGGGGGGTTTGCCCAGGCCATGGATCTCGTAATACGCGGTCAAAGGGTCGAGGTCGACGCTGACGGCGCAGATCTTGTCGGTCATGTTGTTTCCCCGCGGGTTATTCGAGGACCCGCATCACATAAGTCAGATAAGAGAGGTTGCGCAGAACATTGGGGACCCGCCGGAAGAGGTTGATCGAGGGCGCGCGCTTCTCCACGACGCGCACGGGGATCTCCACCACCAGGTGGCGCTCACGCTCGGCTCGGATCACGAACTCGCTGGCGAAGACGTCCCGGTCGACGACGCAGCGGCCTGCGGTGCCCACGAGCACATCACGACGGAAAGCCTTCATCCCGTGGGTGTCTGTGCCATGGTAGTGAAAGAGCACACGCAACATGGTGTTGTAGCCCGCCGTCGCGAGGTGGCGGAGGAAGGGGCGCGTATCCTGAGCGCCAGCGAGCACCTTGGAGCCCACCACCATCGCCGCGTCTGCGCTCACCAACACATCAAGGGCGTGCTGGTAGAAGCCCATATCGCCCAGGTCGATCTCATCGCAGACGACGTAACGCCCACGGGCGCGTAGGATGCCCTCTTTGAGCGCGGCGCCATAGTTGGGCTCGGGGATGGAGAAGAAGTCTACCTCAGCGTAGCGCTCCGAGAGCTCGCGGGCGATGTCGATGGTGTTGTCGCTGCTGCCGTTTTCAGCGAGGAGGATCTCGAAGCTCTTGTCGAGGGTCTTGAGGTTTTCGCGCAAGGCGATCACTGAGGACTCGATGATGCCCTCTTCGTTATAGACGGGGATCACCGCCGTGAGGTGTGGCGCGGTGCTTGACCCATCAGGCTCTTCGTCCTTGATGATCTTCAGCTCTGGGGGCTCACGTTTGATCATTCTTCTTTTCTCTCACTCGGGCCAGGGGTCGAGGGCGTCGGCACGCTGAGCGGCCTCTTTGCCAGCGAGGAGGCTATCCTCCATCGCGTTGTAAATCCAGGCCCCGTAGCGGCCGCGCGAGAAGATGCGCTTGGACTCGAGGTAGCCGTGGATTGTCTCGAGGGAGCGTTCATAGGCCTCGTCGAAGATGACGTAGGCCGGATCGATCACCCGTTCATCGGCGAAGAGCACGTCGTCCATGGCGTCAATGGCGCCCATGGCCACCAGCGCCTCGAGGGCGTCGCGTTTGGCGTTCTCGTCGAGGGGCGAGCGCGTGGAGAGCTCCACATAGAAGCTAGACCCACCCTTGGGCGCCATGGTGGGCACGGCGTTGGAGAAGATGCCCACACGATAGAAGGGGTAGCGCGCTTCGGGCACGTAGGCCCAATGGTAGTCGGCTTTGGCGGGGCGGCGGGTGGCCACGTTGAGGTAGCGCAGGGCCGTGGCCCGCAGCGCCGAGCCCGCTTGCACCACCTCTGGGGGCGGCTCTTTGAGCAGCGCGATGAGCTTGGGCAACGGGATCGAGGTGATCAGGGCGTGGTAGGGCAACTCTTCGTCGCCCAAAAAGAGGGTCCCTGATTCGGCGTCCAGCGCATCAGGCGCCACACTCAGGCGCACACCTTGGGGGTCGAGCCGGGCCGCCAGCCGCGAGGTGAAGCCCTCGATGCCGCCTTGTTTTGGGTAGCGGAAGCGGATGTTGTAGCCGAGTTGGGCTGGGCCTGCGCCCACAGCGCCCGCGATGACCTGCTCGGGGTTGGGGCGAGGCACGAAGCGCTTGCACCAGGCGCTGGTGATCTCACGGGGGTGCACACCCCAGAGTTTGTGATTGTAGGGGATCATGAAGTGCCGGGCGATACCTGCGCCAAAGTGGTGCAGGATGTACTCTTCGAAGTTGCGCGGCTCGTCTTCGCTTCGTGATATCAGCGAGTTAACGAAGCCATAGAGGCACTCGTGTACCACCTTGGGTGGCAACCCATGCAAATTGGCCTGAAACGGGTAGAGTGTCAGTGCGCCGTGGGAATAGATGCGCGCCTCGCGCTCTACCTCTACCATGCCCTCGCCCATGACGTCTTTCACGAGCGCTTTCATTGCGTTGTCGCGCAAGTGTAACCAGTGTCCCGTGTGGTCAAATGTGTAGCCCTCACGCGTTTCGCTACGCGCTAGCCCCCCGAGGCGGGTGTCTCGTTCGAGCAGGAGGGTGGGGTGCTGGCTATGCAGTGCGGCGGAGAGGCCAGTGAGGCCTCCACCGAGGATCACGGTGGGCCGGGTGTTTGCGGTCTCGGCAGCTGACATGCCGGCTGCTTAGCACAGCGCCAAACCTATTGCATCTGCCCCCGGCCGCCAGTACATTCCGCAGCCGTCGGAGTCCTTTTACCTGGTGTCTTGGGAGCTTCGTGACAATCCATCAGCAGGATACGAGATGGCAAACATTCCCAAGTGGGTTTGGATCGTAGTGATTGGGGCAGTATTGACGCTGCCAGGACTGGGCTCTTTCGGGCTCTGGGATCCTGTCGAGATTCGACAGGCTGACCTTGCTCGCGAGCTCGTGGACGGGCCAGCAGAGAAGGGCGCCGAAAAGCAGGCCACCCATCGTGGCAAGAAGCGCAAGGGCAGAGCTGCAAAGCAAATGACGCAGCCGCCCCTGCAGCTCTGGCTCGTTGGGCTGGGCTTCAAGGTGATGGGTGTCAACGAGATCGCTGGGCGTTTGCCCTTGGCGCTCTGCGGCATCCTTGCGTTGCTGCTCGCTTTTCGCATTGTGCGCCGCATGGTTGACGAGCCTTCGGCCCTTGCCGCGGCCTTTGTGTTGGGCACGACGCCCACGTTTGTTTTTCAGATGCGGCAGCTCACGTCTGACGTGGTCTTCTATACCGCGATCCTGGCCGCCATTGGTGGCGTGGCGGCCTTCTTGGCGCCCGCCGATGGTGTGCGGCGCCGCGGCGATTTGATCATTGGCGGCGTGGGCCTGGTGGCGGGCTTTCTCTCTCGCGGCTTGCTCCTGGGCACGATCTTTCCGCTGCTCGTCTTGGGCTTGGCCGTCTTGATGGGTCGCCGCTATTTTGGTGCCGCTGTGACGCCAAAGGCCGATGAGGCCGCTGTGACGCCAAAGGCCGATGAGGCCGATGAGGCCGATGAGGCCAACGAGGTTCCTACCCCCATCGCCCCCTTCCCAGCGTTGGGTGGCGCCGCCAAGAGTCTTGGTCTGGCGTTGATCGCTGCGGGCGTGGTGATCGGCCTGATTTTGGCCGTCATGGCCAATAGCAAGTTCATGCTCATCGGGAGCATCTACCGCAAGGTGGCGATCCCCCCTGTTTTCACCGTGGTGTTTCGCGATATTGGCTTCGGGATGTTTCCTTGGGTTGCGCTCGCGCCTCTGGCCCTTTGGTCGTTTGTTGCGAAACAGAGCGATGGTGAGAAGGACGGCTCTTTGGCGAGAGGAGGCTTCCTGAAGCTCGTCCTCATCGTGGCGGTAGTGCTCGGTTTCTTGCTCACGGTGCTCTGGCCAGGCTTTTTCGGCAAGGTGCGCTTCTTGGGTTTGCCCTTTTTGGCGCTGGGCATTGGGGTCTGGGCTTATGAAGCCTTCAAGCGTGGGGAGCGGCGGCCCTTCTGGGGCGTGCTCGCCGCTGGCTTGGTCTTGGTGTTACAGCAGGATTTCTTCATGCGACCTGAGTCGCTGACCTTTTCACACCTGCTGCAGCATGCGAAATACCCTGAGGACCTGAGCATCAAGGTGGCGGTGCGCCTCTTTGGGTTGCTCCTAGCGCTCGGCTTCTATTTGGCCCTCGCCGGGCCGCCTGAGGCCTTCAAAGGCTCCATGACCCGCGGCTGGGCCTGGGTGCGCAAGGCGTTCAACGCTGTGGCCGAAGGGCTCGATTTCGTCGGTGGTCTTCTGCGTTGGGCGGGGGGTGAGGAGCGGCGCCGCTACTGGCAGGGCGTGGCTTGCGGTGGGCTGATTTTCACCGCCTGGGGCTCGTGGTGGCTCACGCCTCAACTAAGCTTCCATATGTCCAATAAGGCGCTCTTTCAGACCTACCATCAATGCAAGCAGGAGGGTGAGCGCCTCTCGCAATACCGTGTCTCGGGCCGTGGCGCGTCCTATTACAACCACGGCCAGCTCGATGAGGTTCGGCAGCAGGCCGACCTCTTCAAGCTGCTACAGAAGCCTGAGCGCGCCTTCGTGCTCATCCCTGCGACGAATCTCGGGGCCATCGATCAGTCCACCCGTCAGCGAAAGATTACGTATCATGTGCTGGACGATCGCAACTCGCACTACCTGATCATCTCCAACAAGCTCGCGGGCAAGTGCAACGTTGATAAAAACCCCCTGCGCAAGTTGGTGCTCAGTCAGCGCCCCAATCCCAAGCATAAGATAGAGGTCAACTTCGAAGACAAGGTCAAGCTCATCGGCTACGACGTGCCCGATGTGGTGACCCGTGGCAGCACCTTCACCATTAAGCTCTATTTCCAAGTGCTCAAGCGCTTGCCCGCCAACTACGGCATCTTCATCCACTTCGACAAGCCCGCGAGCCGTTTCCATGGTGACCACAAACCCCTGGGCGGAAAATATCCCACCCAGTACTGGCTGCCCGGCGACTACATCGTCGACCCCCAGAAGGTCGAGCTTCCCCTGTTGACCACCTCAGGCGGGACCTACACGATGAACATGGGCTTCTGGCAGGGCTCCAAACGCTTCAAGATCATCAAGGGCCCCAACGACGGCGTCAATCGGGCAGCCATTGGGCGGCTCCGCGTGCGATAGACAATGCGCATCATCGCTGGCAAGGCTCGTGGCCGAAGCCTTCGTGCCCCGCCGGGCTCCAAGACCCGCCCCACCACCGATCGCGTGCGCGAGGCGCTCTTTTCCATGATCGAGGCGCGCCTCGATTTGCAGGGCGCCGAGGTCCTCGATCTTTT
>JAFCZD010000384.1 GCA_019314525.1 Deltaproteobacteria bacterium | reverse complement strand
CAGCTCTCGTCCGACTTCATTCGCCTCTTTGACGATGGCTTCAGCTAGTTCGAGGGTCTCGGAGCACGGCGGCGCCCCGATGAGCAAGATCTTGGCGTTGGGGAAGAAGCGCTTGAGAAATGGAAACTGCACTTCTGTCGAGTTGTCTTGGCTGTGCCGACTCGGTGTCTCTTGACGCAAACCTGGCACCTTGGCGAGGAGGGCTTGTGCTAAGGGCTCATCCACAGGGATGGCTCCGTAGGGCGTCCAGCAGCTTCCACAGCCCATCACCGTGGGCTTGGTCTCAGCTGAGAGGTGCCCTGCGAAGAGCACCAGGGTCTCGGCGGGTTGCCCGCGCCGGGCGAGCTCGCGCACAACGTTGTAGGCGATGGAGCCGGAAAAGACCCAACCGGCGTGGGGCAGCACTCCAGCGCGAAGGCCTCCTCCTTTGGCAACCACGGCTCTTTCCTCGAAGCGGTCGAAGTGGCCCTCACATGCGCTCTTTTCGGCAGGGTACCAGGCCCCAGCGAGGATGGGCATTCTCGAGGAGGTGTCACGACATGGATCATGGCTCATGCGCTGGATTGTAGCACCTGGGCGTGACGGGACGACTGGGATCTGACAAGATTCGTTGCAGCATGAACACAAAGACCGTCATTCGTATCGTTTTTGCCTTGGCTCTGCCCTTGGCTCTACTGGGGCTCTCCGCTGTGGCCAGCGCCGCGAGCCCCAAAGCGCGGGCGCGCCAGCATTTCCTCGCAGGGAAAGGGCACTATGCTTCGGGGCGCTATCAGGCCGCCGTCCATGCGTTTCAGCGCGCAGGGCGGATTCTGCCGTCTCCACTCTTGGACTTCAATATCGCCAGGTGTTACGAAGGCTTGCAGCGCTCAAAAGATGCGATCTTGCATTATAAACGCTATTTGCGACGTCGCCCCAAGGCGAAAAATCGGGGGGTGGTCGAGGCGCGGATCGCCGCATTGAAGCGTTTGCTGAAGAGCACGAAGGACCCCTACGAAGACCTCGAGCAGGCGCCAGCGGATGGGGATCATCAGGGCGTGGTGGTGGCTCCGACGGCTGCTCCGACGGCTGCTGTGCAGCCTCCGAATGCGTCTTTCGCCTCGACAGAGCCCGCCGCGCCGGGCGCGGGCCCAGCCTCCAGGCCTGAAGCGACCTCGTTACCTCTACCACTGCCACCTCGGCGGCCCAGTGGCTGGAAGGACGCCGAACCGGAGGGCGCCAAAGCAGCGGTCGTGCCCAGGTCTGCACCCGCGCGCGACCCTTGGCGTGGGCCGCAGGAGAAGGCCCTCTACCGCCAAGGGTGGTTCTGGGCGGCGGTGGGGGTGGGTGCATTGATCACGACATTCATTATTATCACCACGTTTACGTCGACAGCAGAAGATGGCCCGCAGCCGGCCTCGAGTGGGCTGTCCATTGCCTTCTGAGCGCGAAGGGAAGAATAGATGAGCAACGAACTGCTCCTGGAGCAGGCTGACGCAGCCTATGCTGCGGGCAACCTGGAGACGGCACTTCGCGCTTATGCGGGGCTTATCGAAAAGGATGACGAGAACGTCTATGCCTGGTACCGCACGGCGGTAGCCCTGAGCCGGCTTGGTGACGCGGAGAGCGCAGCTCCCTCTATCGAAGAGGCGGCGCTGGCGTTGGCCGAGGGAGGTCAGCTCCCTCTGGCCTTGGCGGCGCTGAAGGATCTGGAGCGCGTGGATCCGCAGGCGTCCTTGAGGGCAGCCACCCGAGTTGCAGAACTCTACGGCGTGGGTTCAACCCGTGTTGCTCGTCGTGGCCCCCCGCCTCCGCGTTCGGTCGTGAGCGCTGGAAGGGCGATGGTCGGGGATCTGCGGGTCGTGCGCGAGATGGCTGCTGATCGGTGCGAAGACCTCCGGGCACTCTACAGCAGCAAAGATGGTGAGCCGGAGCACCTGCCCTATCATCCCTTGCTTTCGGACCTGAAGCCGGATGACCTCGCCTCCCTGGTACCCCTGATGGAGTTGCGCATCTATGGCGCAGGAGAGAGCGTGGTGGAGCAGGGAGAGGAGGGCACCTCGCTCTTCATCGTCTCCCGGGGGGTAGCGGCCGTGAAGCGTGATGACGTGCACCTCGCCTACCTGCGCTCAGGGGCCTTTTTCGGCGAGATGGCGCTCTTGACCCGGCAGCCGCGCAGCGCCAGCGTGGCAGCTCATGAGCCTCTCGCCTTGATCGAGATGGGCCGTGATGCCCTCGAGGATCTCGCCCGGCGCAAGCCCGAGGTCGCCGCGGTGCTGGCCGACTACACACGTCAGCGGCTGGTGCGCAGCTTGATGGCGACGTCGCCGCTTTTTCAACCTCTCGACCCGCCACGGCGTGAAGCCCTCCTGGAGATGTTCGAGTCCCGGGTGTATGAGAGCGGGCAGCTGGTACTCAGCGAGGGGGATGTCGCTGAGGGCCTCTACGTGGTGCTCAGCGGTGCAGTGCGCGTGACGAAGCAAGAAGGCGGTGAGTCTCTCGCGCTTGCTGTGCTCGAAGCCGGCGAAGTCTTCGGTGAGATCTCATTGATTCAGCGCAGGGAGGCGACGGCGACAGTCTCGGCAGACGTCAAGACGGTGGTGCTCTTTCTACCGAGGGACGCCTTCAACGCTCACGTTGGCCAGTTCCCTGAAGTCCTGGTTCACGTTTTCAAACTGGCCACTGAGCGGGAGCAGGAGAACAGCGAGCTGATGCGCGTTGAACCCCTTGCCTTGGATGATGTGGAAAACCTTCTGATCTAGATCTTCCAGTTCCCGCTCATCAAGCGCCGGCGGCTTGCATTGTCGCCAGCCTTGCGATAGATGGTGCCGACCATGGTGCCGGTGGTTCGCCCTGCGGCTGAGCCTTCGACAAGACGACTTAGGAGGTTTTGAGATGAAACGAGCGATGCTCGCGGTATCCCTCACGCTTTTCGCTTATGGATGTGTGGAGCAAGAGCCGGATCGGCCCACTGCTGCTGACTGGAAGACCATCAAGCAGAATATCCTCAAGAAGGCGCCTGCCAAGCTTACACATAAGGTAGACGCGGACTTCGAGGGCAAGGTTGTCTACCTTGGTATGGACGTCGACAAGAACCCCGTCCGTCCTGGGCAGCAGTTCACCATTACCCATTATTGGCAGGTGAAGCAGGCTGTGCCTGGCTGGAAGGTCTTCGTTCATCTGCATGACCCGAAACATCAGGGCAAATACTTCATCAACGCCGACCACAAACCAGTCCAGGGGCGCTACCCAGCGGCCATGTGGAAGGTGGGCGAGATTATTCGCGATCGACACCAGGTCACCCTCCGTCGCAATTGGGACGCCCCTGAGGTGAACGTCTATGTTGGCCTGTGGAAGGGGCGCATGCGCCTCAAGCCCAAGGGCAAGCATGACGGACAACACCGCCTGCTGGCTGGCACCTTGAAGGTGGCTGTCCGCCCCAGTGCGAACCGGAAGAAACCCCTCAAGCAGCTCGTGGCCGTCAAGAGCGAAAAGCCGCTCACGATCGATGGCAAGTTGGACGAGCCTGTCTGGCAGAAGGCGCGCACCAGCGGGGCCTTCGTCAACACCCTCACAGGGGCTCCAATGCCAGTGAAGACCGAGGTCAAGGTGGCTTGGGACGATAAGTTCATCTACTTTGGCTTTCAGAACGTCGACACCGACGTCTGGAGCGCTTTCAAGAAGCGCGATGACAAGCTGTGGACGCAGGAGGCAGTAGAAATCTTCATCGACGCCAATGGCGACGGCAAAGATTACATCGAGCTTCAGGTCAACCCCCATGGCGCTATCTTCGACAGCTACCTGCCCGCCCATCGCAAGAATGACAACGCCTGGAACAGCAAACTACAGGCCGCTGTGGTCGTGGACGGTACTGTCGACAAGCGCGACGATAAGGACAAAGGCTGGACCGTGGAGATCGCCTTGCCTTGGGAAGATGCCAAGGGCAAGGGCAGCTATGAGTTGAAACCTCCCACAGTGGGCAGCACGTGGCGGGTGAATTTCTTCCGTATGGATCTGCCCCAGAAGAAGCCTCAAGTCGCCTCGGGTTGGTCACCACCGCTCGTGGGTGATTTTCACAAGCTCGACCGCTTTGGGAAGTTGGTCTTCGGCGACGACAAGGGCAAGGTCCCGATGGCTACCCGCTTCAGGGGCGTGCCGATGAAGGGAGGCCGGATATTGCCCATGGCTGGCGGGCGAGCACGCACAGTTCCTTCGGTTCGACACATGAAGCGGCGCATGATGCCACCTGGGGCCCGCGCAAAAATGCCGATGAAGGCGATCCCGGCGGCAGTGGCCAAGAAGCCAGTACCCGTCAAGAAGCCAGTGGCCAAGAAGCCAGTACCCGTCAAGAAGCCAGTGGCCAAGAAGCCAGTGGCCAAGGCACCCGTGGCCAAGGCACCCGTGGCCAAGGCACCCGTGGCTCCAGCCACCAAGTAACGCGTCTCCTCACTCAACGTTCAATACACTTCGATGCGCCGGACTTGACGCATCCGCTCTCTCCCTTAAGCTTCTGGCATGATGATGTGCGTTCGGCCTCGCCTGGCTTTGCTGGCCAGCGTTGTGTTTCTCTCTGCCTGTCCACAAGAGGCTGGTCGGCGGGCAGTGGGGGGCTTATCCAACTCCAATACAGCAGCGCCTCCAAGCGGACCCATCACTGTGCATCAGGGCACGCCGCCCTTCGCGAAAAAATATGGTGGGCGTACCACCTATGAACTTTCTGGCGCCGATCAGAAGGTACTGGATCTGATCAACCGTCACTCGGTGGCCCTCGGGAGGGCTCCCCTGAGCACAGACCTCCAGGCGCATCGGGCGTCTGCTGAGATCTGTCGCGGTCTGCCACGGCAAGGCGCACCCCCAGCGGCCCTCGTGGAGTTCGCCCTGCGGGCTCATGGTCTGATCCATCCGCCACCTCACCTGATAGTGGGCGGCGTTTCGGATGGCGACGACATCCCTGCCAGCCTCGCCGCGAAGATCGAGGTTCTCTTGGCGCGTCGTGTCTATCGACGTGTGGGTCTGGCGCGGTGCACGCCAGCGCGTCTCGGCGGTAAAAGTCTGCTGGCGGGAAACAATCTGCTGGCGGGCGCAGAAAGCGCCCTCGCCACTAGGGAAAGAAACAGCCGGCGGCTGGTGATCGCGCTTCATGAGAGCGTGGCACGAGTACGCCCCCTTCCTCGGCGAATGCGGCTGGGTGTGGGGCTGCGAGTGAGCGCGCAGGTGGCGTCGAGTCACCACAACATCGTCCTCGTGGTGGCAGACCCCTCCGGCAAGGTCCATCACCCAGCGCTTGACCGTGGAGGAGAGAGAGTGGGGCAGGCAGTGCAGGGTAAGGTGCCTTGCGCCAAACGCGGGGTTTATCGGGTAGAGCTGACAGGGGTGGGATCCTACGGACCCGAGGTGCTCGCGAATTTCCCCATCTACTGTGATCAGCGTCCCCCCTCCGGCGTGCGTTACCACAGTTTGCTGGGGGGCACCCGCAAGCCGAAGGCCCTCGAGGTGCGTCTCTTTGACCTCACGAACGCTTTCCGCCGGCGTCGTGGGCTTGCGAGTTTGCGAGCTGACGCCAAGTTGTCGGCTGTGGCCCGAGCACATTGCGAGGACATGCGGGGAGGTGGTTTCGTTGGCCATCGTTCACCAGGGTCGGGCTCGCCCGGGGATCGCATCAAACGGGCCGGCATCGTGGCCCTG
>JAFCZD010000383.1 GCA_019314525.1 Deltaproteobacteria bacterium | reverse complement strand
AGTCAAACTGCCGAATACGCCTTGCGTGCTGCGCTGGCCCTTGCACGTGACCACCCCAAAGCGATGACCACGCAACAGATCGCCAAGCAAATGCAGATCCCCGCCAGCTACCTGGCCAAGGTGCTTCAGGCGCTCGCGCGCGGGCAGGTGGTGCGCAGCCAGCGTGGCCTTGGTGGTGGCTTTTCCCTTCGGCGTCCGCCAGAACAGATCACCCTTCTCGAGGTGCTCGAGCCCGTGGATCCCATCAAGCGCATCAAGAGCTGCCCCCTCGATGTCGACGATCACCAGGTCAACCTCTGCCCGCTGCATCGCCGCCTGGATGCGGCGATTGCTCAGGTGCGAGAGGCCTTCAGCAAGACAACCCTCGCTGAGCTGGTCTACGACGAAAACCCCTGCCCCCACGGAATCAACGAGAGCTAATCTCGAGGGATGGCTCCCCTGGCCGCTCACCACTCGGCTTTCGAAGAGCAGCCAACAAAACCCCCACCCCGGCACCACCCTGTTTTTCCAACAAAAAAGCACCCAAACATTTTGGATCTAAAGTTGCAAAGGATGCGGGCTTCCTCGGGAGGGGGGAAAAATGAAACGCCAGCTCTGGGTCATCGCCTTGATGGTCTCATTACTTGTTGTACCCGTCGTATTGTTCTGGTCGGCACCAGCACATGCAGGGGGCTTTGGTCGCTGGGCCGGATCCATCACCCGTGGTCCCATCCGTGCCTACAGGGTGGCGCCGCGTGAGTTCCCTGCTGACGGCGTCAAGACCAAACAAGACAAGCGTGTCAAACCCACCTTGAGTTCCATCTTGCGAGCCAAGAAAACCGTGAAAAAGCGTCAACCTTCTTCACCGCTTTCAAGCCTCGCTGCCATGGCAACACGAACCACTATTGTGAAGTGGTTTGCCACCAGGATGGGCAGCTTCTGTGCCATGGCGAAGACGATTACCGTACCGGTCACGCCAGCCTCACGTATCTACAGTGCTTCCCTTGTGCCAGCGCGCCTGGTTCTCTAGGCCCAATCTTTACCCCGCCATCTTCATCAACCCACGACAATTAAAGCGTTAAGGTGCGCCTGTCAAAACAAGGTCGTTTTTGTCCACTTTCCCTTGACAGCGCCTCGGCCCGGAACATAATGGACCTAGATATCCGATTTATGGACCGGCGGCCACGCCTCGAGCGATAGACGGAAAAAGACATGACCACACTCGAATCCATCAACGCCAAAACCACTATCTTCGACCTCACTGAGGCCTTCCCCACCACGGTGGAGGTCCTGGTAAAAAGTGGCTTCCCAAAAATGGCCGATCCCATCCGTCGCCAAAAACAGGGCAAGGCGCTCACCCTCGAAGGTGCTGCGAAGCTGCGCGGCCTCGATGTGGAAGGCCTCGTCAGTAGTCTGCGAGAGAGCGCTCGGGCCACCGAAGCGGAGAGCTACGACGTGACCCTCGGCGAGGTCCCAGAGTTAACGCTGCATCCGCCCGGAGACGTCCGCTGCGTGGGGCTGCTGCCCTGCCCTGTGCGCATCCCCTTCCTCGAGACCGTCGTCGCAGGGGCACAGGAGATCTGGGACGAAGAGAAGCTACGCGTGGGCTGGAGCCTGGCCGCGGCGTCCGTGGGCGCCGACAGCCTCATCGACGAGATCGCGAGCGTCAAGTCTGCCGAGGAGCTGCCCGAGATCTTCATCTCTGCTGGCTTCGAGGCCTTCTTCGACCAGCGCGCCCTACGCCGCTTCAAGGATAAGGATGTCTTCGTCGACCTCGCCCCCGAAGAGACCAACAGCACCTTCGCCAAGGCGGGCCTTCGCGACCCTCAAGGGCATTTCACCATGCTCGCTGTGGTGCCCGCGGTGTTCGTGGTCAACCACAAGCTCCTCGGTGATATCCCCGCGCCGCGCACCTGGAGTGACCTGCTGCACCCACGCCTCGAAGGACAAGTCGCCCTGCCCGTGGGCGACTTCGATCTCTTCAACGGCATGCTGCTGACGATTCAGAAGATCTTCGGCAACGAAGGCGTCGAGGCGCTGGCACGCAACACCATCGCTTCGCTGCACCCCTCGCAGGCCGTGGGCCGCTTCGCCGGCCGCGTGCAAAAGCAGCCTGCCGTGAGCGTGGTGCCCTATTTCTTCTCCACCATGACCCTCAAGAGCAAAATCCTCGAGTTGGTCTGGCCGGAGGATGGCGCCATCGTCAGCCCCATCTTCATGCTCGTCAAAAAGAGCACCGTCGAGCGCGTGCGCCCCTTGGTGGACCGACTGCTCTCTAAAGAGGTCGGCGAAATCCTCGCCCACCGTGGGCTCTTCCCCAGCCTCCACCCTGAAGTGGAGAACAAGCTGCCCGCCGCTGACAGCCCGTTCTTATGGCTGGGTTGGGAAGCCATCGAGGCCATGGACATCGCCAGCGCCATCGAAGAGGTCAACGCAATCTATCGCAAGGGGGCCGAGGAGGCGCTGAAATGAGGTTCGTCACCGTCTCTGGCCCGCCCTCCACTGGCAAGACCTCCATCGTGCTCAAGGCCGCCATGCACCTGCGCGATCAGGGCGTGAAGGTTGGGGTCGTCAAGTTCGACTGTCTCTCCACCACCGACGACGAGCTCTATGCCAAGCACGGATTGCTCGTGCAGAAGGGCCTCGCTGGCGCCCTCTGCCCCGATCACTACTTCGTCAGCAACGTCGAGCGCGTGGTGGCTTGGGGGAAAGAAAACAACCTCGACCTCCTCGTCAGTGAGAGCGCCGGGCTCTGCAACCGCTGCTCACCCCACATCAAGGGCATCTTCGCCGTGTGCGTGGTGGACAACCTCTCGGGCGTCACGACGCCGAAGAAGATCGGCCCTATGCTGCGCTCCGCCGACCTGGTGGTGATCACCAAAGGCGATATCGTCTCCCAGGCCGAGCGCGAGGTCTTTTCTCGCTCTGTGGGCATGGCCAATCCCAAGGCGATGGTGATGCATGTCAACGGCATCACGGGTCAGGGCGCCTCCGAGCTGGCCTCGTTGCTGCTCGAGAACGAGCCCGTCACGACGCTCAGCGGGAGCGAGCTGCGCTTCTCCATGCCCGCCGCCCTCTGCTCCTACTGCCTCGGCGAAACCCGCATCGGCGACAAATACCAACAGGGTAACGTGCGCCACATCAACCTGGACAAGAACACATGAACACCCCACTGCCCAATGCCGACCAGCTGGGCACGCTGAAGGTCGGTGAACTGCAAGACCGCTACCCTTTCGCCGAGGGCTTCTTCTCGAGCGAGGGCTTCGAGGTGCTCGACGATCTCGAGTTCTCCCTTGACGAGGCGTTGACGCGCATCGCCCACGAGCGTGATGAAGCCCCAACCTGGCGCGAGGGCGTCCTGGCACGCCTCCATGTCTTCATCGCCGAGATGCTCGACTTCGTCACCGAAGAAGAGGAACACATCGAGAAGATCACCGTGCGGGGCGGGAGAGCCAAAGATGGCTCAGCCGAGCCCGTAGCGGAGCTGACACTCTCTGTGGGCGACGTGGTCTGCCTGGTGGGCCCCACGGGATCGGGCAAAAGCCGCCTGCTGGCCGACATCGAGTGGGTCGCTCAAGGCGACACTCCCACGGGGCGTCAGGTGCTGGTCAACGGCGCCCCCCCCGATCGCAAGTGGCGCTTTTCCAGCGAGCACAAGCTGGTGGCGCAGCTCTCGCAAAACATGAACTTTGTGATGGACCTCTCGGTGGAGGAGTTCGTCACGCTGCACGCCGAAAGCCGCCGCGCCGAAAACATCCCAGAGCTCGTCCAGCGCATCTGGCACCATGGCAACGAACTCTGCGGCGAACCCTTCGCCCTCGACACGCCGGTGACGAGCCTGTCTGGCGGCCAATCGCGCGCGCTGATGATCGCCGATGTCGCCATGCTCTCAAGCTCGCCGATTGTGCTCATCGACGAGATCGAAAACGCTGGCATTGACCGCAAGCGCGCCCTCGAGGTGCTGCTCGCAGGCAACAAGATCGTCTTGATGGCCACCCACGATCCGATCCTCGCCCTCTACGGTGACCGCCGCGTCGTGCTCAAAAACGGCGCCATGCAACAAGTGATCACGCCCACTCCGAAGGAGCGCGAAAACCTCACCGAGCTTCAAGCCCTCGACGCCAAGCTGATGGAGTTGCGTCACCGCTTGCGCTCTGGGGAGCTCCTGGAGGAGATTTAGGGCGTGATGGCTGACGACACCGCTACTTCTTCCCCACCTGAGCAAGACGAGACCATGCCCACGCCACCCCTGAGCTGGCGGGACCGCAGCCTGGGCTTTTTGGCGCTGATCCCCGCGACCCTCTCTCTGTTGCTCTTCGGCGCGCACTTCATGCGCCGAGCAGAGCTGGGCCTTGCTCTCGCCCTCGCGATCCTCCCCCTGCTCTTCTTCTCGCGTCGCGCCTGGGTTCCGCTGGCCCTTTCGCCCTTTCTGCTGGGCGCCGCGCTCATCTGGGGCAAGACCGCCACGATGATCGCTCGGGTACGCGTCTCCATTGGCCTGCCTTATGGACGCATGGTCGTAATCCTCGGCCTGGTGGCCTTCGTCGCGCTGCTGGCGATCTGGCTGCTGCGCCGCGGCGTGCTGCGCAGACGCTTCGCCAAAGCCAGCGCCACAGCTTGGGCTAGCGCGGGCGCCTTCTGGCTCACGGCGCTGCTTCTCGCGGTGGTCAAGGTGAAGGTGGCGCGGCCTTTGCTCCTCGCCGACCGCTTCTTCACGGGCGCCGCATGGATCGAGATCGTCATCGCCGCGACCTACGCAGCGTGGGTGGTAGAAAAACTACTAGGTAGCGATCACGCCCGCTGGCGCAAGCGAATCTGGCTCGTATTCTCTCTGATCTTCTTCGCGCAGCCGCTCTTGGGCTGGCTGGTGGATGTGCGCTTTTTCATGAGCCCCAACACCTTGCACCTGCCCATCCCGGCGATCATCGTCGCGGGGCCGCTTTTTCGCGGTGAGAATTTCTTCATGCTGGGCCTCTTCCTCTCAAGCATCGTCATCGTGGGGCCGGCCTGGTGCAGCCATATCTGCTATATGGGCGGGTGGGATCTCGTCGCCTCAGGCCGCAAAAAGTTCGCCGGACGCATGCCCCCCTGGGCGACGCCCGTGCGCATCGTGCTGCTCTTGGTGGTGGTGGGCGCTGCCTGGCTCCTCGGCCAGCTCGGCCTCTCTATCTTTGGCGCGACCATCGCCGCGCTGACGTTCCTCTTCGCCGGCTTGGCGGTGATAATCTTTCTCTCTCCGCGGCTGGGCGTAATGGCCCATTGCCTCGCCTATTGCCCCATGGGCTTGCTGGCCTCCGTCTTGGGGCGGCTCTCGCCCTTTCGGCTCAGCATCAAAGAGAGCTGTGGTGGGTGCGGCGCCTGCTCGTTGGTCTGCCGCTATGACGCCCTGCGCCCAGAACACATCACCCGCAAGAAGGTTGGCCTGAACTGCACGCTCTGCACCGACTGTATCAGCCGCTGCCGCACCCACGACCTGCACCTCACGCTCTGGGGGCGAGGGGGCGCCGCTCACTCTCTCCAGTCGTCGGGCGTACCGTCGATGGGGCCCACGTAGGTCCCGTCTTTGGCGCGATGAAACTCTGCACAATATCGCCCATAGCCTGGTGGGCGCCCGTTGTAATCAACGCTCACCACCGCAGGCCCTGGCCCACGCCCATTGAAGCTCTCCAACCAGTCCGCCATGAGCCTCTGGTCCGCAGTGTAATCGTGTCGCACGCGCAAGCTCTCGAGCCTCACCCACACGGCGCCGGCTACCACCGCTTCCATCAGCTGAGTGTTCTCGAGCAGAAGGTGTTTCAAATTTGGAAGCGCGCTGCACGCCCCTAAGGCACCGACCTTGACAGGCTCGCCATCGAGGCG
>JAFCZD010000382.1 GCA_019314525.1 Deltaproteobacteria bacterium | reverse complement strand
GTAGATCTGGCTATTACCGGCCGACTTTGCAAGGGTTATATAGTTCTCGCGCACAGCATAGTTGTGTGCTGCATTTTCGCTCATCGTCTCACTTTGGTTCATAACATAGACGCTTCTTGAGGCAAGCCAGTCAAGCTTCTGAGCCTTCGTGCCCATGCTTGCGAAATAGAGATGCATACGGGATGCGTTCCGCACTTCCGTGCCGCCGCTGTTGACAGAACCCATTTTTGAAGCGACTTGCGTTATATGTTCGCCATAACAAAGGTCACCTCTACAAAAGCAACCCAGGCCATTGCAGCCAAATGGACAGGGAGCGCCGTCTGGCTGGCCTACGCAGCCATTGGGTGAAGCAATAGACGCTTCTGTGTAGCCAGTCAGGTTGGCGAAGGCCGGGTGTTCATTCCAAAGGCCGGCGTATGACGTGTTTTCGTGTATCCCCACACGCACTCCATTGCCGCGGTATCCGTAGTATGAAAACTCTTCCGCGGTTTCGTTGTCATCCACATCATAGAAGTCGCTGTATCCCGCAGAATCGACGTGGGGCTTTTCTCCCTCACCTTTTGCAACATCTAAATAGGATACAGCGTCATCGGCGGCCAATGCCAGGACCTTCTGTGCCGGCATCTGTGCAACGATACATGGAAAGTTGTCCAGGGCGGACACTAGCGTTCCGCCACGGGTGCTGACGGCCGTGAGCGCGTTCGCTCGACGCACAGTATTCAACTGTCTTCTCATGGCTCGATAGGCAATCACGAAGCTATCGTCTATGTCGTCGGGCCGCTCAATCTGAGGTGACGCGCTCTTGTGCCACACATGGATATTGATCTGTGTCGTTGGACTTGCAGTATTCAACGATGCCGCAAGTTCTTTTGAAACTTTGCCTTCGCTCGCGGTGCGAGCGTTAAGTCGTCTGAGCTGAATCTCTGGCTCTGATAGCTGCTCTCCCGTAGACACAAGGACATTGAGTTTAACCGGCATACCCGTAATTAGGTCGCAGCCACGTCCGTAGTCAACGCTGTCGCCTAGGTCCGCATAATGGACGCGTCGACCTGCAACAAATACCGTGTTGCTGTACTTCGGGTTCCAGGACGTCTTCGCGCTTAGGGCTGCGTGAGTTGGTGTCTTTACGAAATCGACCGATGGTTGCGGGCACAAAGCCGCAGCGGATAGTTTGCTCGGCTTCTCAACAGCAATTCTTTTCGCCGCATCTTCGCATCCAAAAAGAAGGACTACCGATGCCAAATAGAGAAAGCTCTTCATTGACGTGACCCTTCAACTGTAAAGGGTTTCGCAACCATTCCTTAACCGCCAGGACTCCCGGCTAGCCCATAACTTGAGAAAATCGGGTCGTGGCAAGGAAGGCAAGGCAGCCAACAGCTGTATTTCTGGTAAGCCCGGCTGCGTGCACGAGACACTGCAAAGATGCATTACTGTTGACCCCTCCCAAGGCACGAGCATATTAGCGCGCGCTTTCCCAGGTCCGCAACCGAATTTTGCGTGCAGGTTGCCTCCTAGATGCAACAGCAATAAAGTGATCCACTCCACCAAGATAAAAGTGACCCACCCTGGGCGTGGTTTTGCTGGTTGGCGGACGACGTTGTGGTCGTCCCCAAAGTTATGGTGTTAGGACCTCTTCCTGCTTTTGGCGCGGTAAGATGCGCCCTTTGTGGTGATAATGTGGGCATGGTGGGCGAGGCGATCCAAGAGGGCCGTCGTTAGCTTCTCGGACCCAAATACCTGGACCCATTCGCCAAAATTCAAGTTACTCGTGACCACAGTGGATCGTCGCTCGTAACGGTCAGCAAGCAGATTGAAGAGTAGTTCTGCCTCGATCTTGTTGAGTGGCACGAATCCAAGTTCATCGATGATGAGTAGGTCCACTCGTTGGTAGTGGCGGTGGAGCCGTCCGAGTTGATGCTCATCACGGGCCTCAACGAGCCCACGAACAAGATTGGCCGCGCGGATGAATGCTACACGTCGGCGCCGACGCACCGCTTCGACGCCAAGGGCGATGGCGAGATGGCTTTTCCCAGTACCAATAGGCCCGATCAACACAACGTCCTCGGTAACACTCGGCTTCATCGATAAACTGACCCGTGGAGAGTGCTTGTAGCTTGGTCTTCCTCAACATCGTTCTCATCGACATCTTCCCCTCCATCTCTCGGTCGAAAGTATCTTTCCACCTGGAACACGAACCATCACGTCTCATGCCACAACTTGGCAACCTAATTTCGACCAGCATCCCGTTGCGAGTTTCTCGCGGAAAAACAGATATGGACAGACCCATGCGCGCCGTCATGCGTAGAGAGTGACTCAAATCGAGGAGGTTTCTATGCACAAGAGAGTGCGGCGCCACATCTGCGTCTCCGTGCTGGTTAGTTGTTGTTTGCTGGTGTTTGGCTCTGATGCTTGGGCGGGAGGTCGAAAGTCTCCTAAGCCTGGGCGCAAGGCGAAAGCATCTTCTTCGGGGAAGGCTCAGTCTGCTCAGTCTGCCCGAAAGTCCTCCCCGTCTGCACGGCGGTCTGCTCAGTCTGCGCGACCACCTCAGGCAGCGGCTGCCGCCTCACCCAACGCGGTGCGCGCCAACAGCGCTGGTGAGCTGGTCTTTGGTCAGGCCATTCGCTACCACAACCTTTCACTGGTGCCCGTGGGCACTCGCGCCCAGGGGCCCTTTCAGCGCTATCTTCTACTAGAGGAGGGGCTCGCCAGCGGCGAGCTGCGCGTGCGCGAATTGCGGGGCAACAACAGTCGAGCACAGGTCTCGCAGGTGGAGGTTCGCAACCAGGGCGCAGACCCCGTTTACCTGCTCGGTGGCGAGATGATCCTTGGTGGCAAGCAAGACCGCATTATCCAGGCCGATACGGTGATCGAAAACGACAAACGTTGGCATCAGGTGGCTGTCTTCTGTGTTGAGCAAAACCGCTGGGCTGGGCAGAAGACGCGCTTTCGCTCGGGGTCGGCCATTGCCCATGTGGCGTTGCGACGTGCGGCGATGAGCGGCTCTCAAAGCAAGGTTTGGGCCGAGGTCGCGCGCAAAAACCTTCGCCATGGCACCCAGAGCAGCACGCAGACCTACCGTCGCACGATTCAGAACAAGCGCTTGCGCAAGAAGATAGCGCCCTATCGTCGGCGCCTCTTGGCGCTGCTGCCCAAGGATATGCGCTTGGCGGGCATGGTTTTTGCGATCAACGGCAAGATCCGCGTCGCCGACCTCTTCGGCAACCCGCTGCTCTTCGATGGCCTCAAAGAGAAGCTGCTCTCGGCCTATGTGCTCGAGGCCCTGGGCAATCAGGTCAAGCGCAACGCCCGACCTCTCAGCACCAAAGCCGCCGCCCGTTGGCTCTCGAAGCGGCGCAAGGCGAAACATAAACGCGTGAAGAATTCAGGACGAGCCATCAACTACGACAAGGAGAGCGCCGAAGCCGTGGGGCGCAAGACCGTGGATCGCAAAACAGGCAAGATGCTCAGAGAGTCGTATATCGCCAAATAGGATGCTTGCCGTTCAAATGCTCCAGAAGTAGGCCGATTCAGCTGCTATGCGGGAGCGCAGCTTACCTTGAAGCAGCACTGCTGGAGTTCATCTCTGTTATACTCTCAGAGTATGATCTCCGCCCTGCGACATCTGTTTTGCGTTGTCATCCTCTTACTCGGATCGAGCCTCTTCGCCTGCCAATTCGACGGTGGGGGCCCCGGGCGCCTCGGCGGGGATGCTGCGCCCCCTTTGGCTGACCAGGCGAGCCTCGAGCTTCACGTCGATCTCTCGAGCGACGGCCCGAGTGACGGCCCACGCGATCTGCTCGGTGCAGAAGAGATCGGCGCTGATCACTCGGGGGCTGACCTGCGGCTCGACCAGCCTGATATCACCGACCTCGGCCCGGATTTGGGGCACGATCTGCCGCCCGTGATCCCGTCCATAACGACCAGTGCTCTCTCGGAGGCTCTGGTCGCGTCCCGCGTCCCGTGCGTTTACCCGGACGGGTCCGCGGGGGGGAACGAGATCCCGATCGTAGACCGCGCGACTCTGGCCTTCTTCGACGGCTCTGTGAGCCTGGCGGGTGCTGACCCAGCCACCATAACCTGGGCGGGTCCCAGCCCCTGGGTGACGATTTTCTACGACCCCAACACCTGCGGAGAGGAGAGGCCTGGCGACAACGATTGGAGCGCCGCCGGCTTTTTGATTCGCGGCGCTTGGATCGACAAGGGTGAACTGCACCTCGCACCAGGTACCACTGCTGCCGACATCAACCTCTTCGACACGAATTCCAGCGGCGTCTGGCAGGAGGAGTTCGCCGCACCCGACGACTCTTTGTTGGCCAACTATCCGCAGCTCGTGGCGCCTGTAACGAAGGCCAAGCAGGAGATCCTCAGACTCGGGCTTCCGTGAGTCGTAGCGAGCAACGCAGCTATCGCGCGAGATCAGTCCTGTCGAGGATCACAAGCTGCTGTTTCAGCTCGGCTCGGCCCGTGGTCGACGTCTCGAGAGTGAGGCGTGATCTGATCAACGCGCGGGCGTCGCGATGTTTGCTCAGCCTTAGCGCACCCGCTGCTGCGAGGCGTACTTCGAGCACCTGATGCTGAAGCAGGGGCTGGACGCGCCTAAGAGATTCAGGCCCCACCACCATCGCATAGGAGCGCAGGGCCTGCCCCAAATCGAGGATCGCGATCCCCCGTGTTGCGCCGATGGTTTTGTTGAGCACGTGTTCGAGCAGCGCTCGAGTTTCCATGCCTGGAAAGTGGCGCAGCGTGGTGAGCGCGCGGTTGCGGGCGAGACGGTTTCCGCGGGGCTCTTCGACGATTTGACGCAAGACCACGTCCACGTCGAGGCCATACTGCAGCAGCTGTCGCGCGGTGGGCGGACGGTGGCGAGCCGAGAGCGCGCGCTCTACCTTCGCGCGGAGGGCGTCAGGTGTGGCCCAAGCTGTGGGCGTGGCTACCAGCATGGCGGCCATCACGAGCAGAGGCTTCATATTGAGCTTTGTCATCGTCCTCTCCTCATTTCACCAGGGGGTTGTCGAGCATCACACGGACTTGCCCCGCAGAGAGCTCGTTGCCTTCGAAATCTTGGGTGCTCTCAGCTGCCCAGAACATCAAATTTGCCGAGCTGCCGTCAGTGTCGGGTAAATGATCGACGCCACGGCACCACTGAAGGCCACCCCAGCCTGATTGGCAGACGAGGTTTTCGCCGCAGGGGCAGGCGCAGGTCACCTCATCGGTGGCCTCGTCGAAGCCAGGGTTGAAGTCGCTCTCGACGTTATGAAAGAGGCCAAGGAAGTGGCCGATCTCATGGGCCATGGTGTGGCCAGGGTTATAACCATATTGCTCATAGCAGGCGGTTTGCATCGAGATGGCGATGCCTGAGTTGATCGTACCCACCACGGGGGGGCCAGGGATGCCACCTGATAGGCCGAGTACCTGGCCCTCGCCCCCTGCGGAGTTTTCAATGCTACGCACAAAGAAGAAGGTGAGTGAGCCCGCGGCGCGGGACGCGCTGTATTCGAAGAGCCTATTGTGCTCTGTGGAGCCCTCGCCGATGTCGAGCACGCTGAGGTTGGCCGCGTTGACATCGAAGAAGGTTGCAAGTCTTGCGGGCACGAGCGTCTCGTAGCGTACAGCTGCAAGGGGCGAGGCCTTTGCCCGTCGTGCATCGCCAAACGCTCCGCGCTCACGGCAGCCCACCTCTGCGATTC
>JAFCZD010000072.1 GCA_019314525.1 Deltaproteobacteria bacterium | reverse complement strand
GCAGAGGTCTTCACGAGCGCGCAGCCTGGTGACACGTTGAGCCATGTGGGCCGGCACGCCGTGACTGCCGAGATGGGAGAGGACCCGCTCGACGCCGAGCCTACGCGCATTGAGAGCGCCCTCCCAGGGCTCGACCAGGGCCTGGGAGCGACAGAAGATCAACCCAAACTGGTCATTATTGGTGGAAACGATCGAGGCAAAGAGTTTCCTTTGGTTGATGGTGATAACGGTATCGGCCGTGGTCTGGATAATATCATCGTCCTCGCGGATATCGCGGTCTCACGAAAACACACCCTCGTCTGCAAAGAGGACGGCCTCTTCGTCGTACGCGACCTTGGCAGCGGTAATGGCACCCTCGTCAACGGTGCTCAAATCGAAGCCCATCGGCTACTGGACGGCGACCAAATCGAGCTGGGCAACACCTTGCTGCGTTTTGCCATGCCTTTGGCTGTGCTCGCCGAGGCGCCCACCATGATTGGCGTGGTGCCTGGAGACGCACCAGCGCTATCGGCCCCCATGGTCCAGCCTCAACCCGAACCGATCACCGCGCAACATGGCGTGATAGCGACGCAGCAGCGAAGAGGACTGAGTCGCCGGCAGAAGTTGCTGATCTTTGGTGGGGGTGGCGTCGCCTTGCTGCTCGTCGCTGCGGTGGGCGCAAAGTTCGCCTTGAAGAAGCAAGCGCCCCCCGCTGCACCCAAGGTCAACGCCAGCGTAGAGGCCTCCAGGCACTATGATAAGGGGCTGAGCTATTTTCGAACGCGAAAGTGGCAGCTCGCGCGCGATCATTGCCTCAAGGTTTATGCCTTGGCTCCAGATTTCGACGAAGCCAAGAGGTGTGCAAAAGGTGCCTTGGCCGAAAAACGCGCTCAGGAGGTCCTCGAGCAGGCCAAGAAGGATCTGAAGAAGAAAGACTATCAGGCCTCACGTGCCCTACTGGCCAAGATCCCTGCCAGCTCCGTTTACACCAAAGACGTACGAGCGCTGAAACAACAAGCCGATGATGAGCAAATTGAAGCGTTGATCGCCAGCGCGAAGAAGCTCACGGAGGCAGGTGACGCTGCCGCGGCGCGTGCCAAGCTAAAAGAAGCACGCAAGGTCTCGCCCACCAATCAGGTGGTAAAGACCATGCTCGAAGATCTCAACAAGGGCAGGCGAGGCCATAAACGTGTGGCGGTCCGAGGCTCGGCGCCCAGAACCTCGAAGCGTCGCCCACGCACCCACACTCCGCGACGACCCCGTCGCTCATCCAAGCGCCCAGTCAAGGCTCTCAAGGGCTCTACAGCGCGCAAGGCCCTGGCACTCTACCGTAAGGGAAACTTCGAGCAGGCCGCCAGGTTGCTCTCGGAATATGCTGGCAAGCTCTCAGGTAGGCGCCGCGCCAAGACCAAGAGGCTGGCGAGCGCAATGAAGCGAGCGGGCATGGCGATCACCCAGGCGAGGAAAACGCGAAATACTGGCATGGCGCTGAAGCTCTACCGTAGTGCCCTGAAATATGACGGAGCAGTCTCTGGCAGCCCGCATCGCGCGAAGCTGCGCTCTGAAGCGGTGCGTGTGGCTCGGATCCACGCTGCCGCTTCCCTCAACAAAAAGGCGTGGCGAACCGCCTATGAAGCCATGAGAGCGGCCCAGCGCTATGGCGCGCCAAAGAGCGCGGTGCAGTCCATCCTCACCCGGCTCGAAAAAGAGGCAAAGAAACTCTTCGAGCGGGGCTACATGATCCGTCAACGGAACGTCAACAAGGCTCAAGCGCTCTGGCAGCAGGTGCTACGCATCGTTCCACCCAGCAGCAAGATCTACAAAGAGGCCTACCGCTGGCTCAACAGTTCAGGGTCGGGGTACCAAGACGAGGATGAAGACTAACCCGCCAGCAGATGGTTTCTTTTCCCAGTGGCAGGGGCGCTTTGAGCGCCCGCCAGCAGATGCCTAGCTTTGGCGCTTCTCGATGACTTCGCGGATCTTCTGCTCGAGGTTGGAAAACTCGAAGGGCTTGTCAATGAACGCGTCCGCCCCGTAGAGCGGCGAGGTCATCTCGTTGATGCGCTCGCCAATGGCCGTGAGCATCACGATGCCAATGTCCTTGAACTCGTCATCACGACGAAGCTCTTTGGCGACCTCCCAGCCATTCTTGCCGGGCATCATCACATCGAGCACCACGAGATCTGGCTTCTGCTGACGAATGCGCTCCAGGGTTTGATCGCCATCTCCAGCGTCGAAGACCTCATATCCGGCCTTTTTTAGGCGAATACTCAAGAGAGAACGAATTTCCGGATCGTCATCCGCGACGAGCACCACGTGCTTGCGCGCCTCGGTCATGGGAACCTCCACATTAGCCAGCCCCGTTTTCAATTTTTCTCGCGAGCGGCTCGTTGTTTGGGGATAAACCATCATCAGGGCATGTTGACTGAGGGTCAAGCCTTGACAGCGCGATCTTTTTCATTGGAAATGCCAGCGGGTTTCGCATGCAGCGCCTACTCAAACGTCTGTTGATCGGTATCGCCCTTGGTGTAGGGGTCTACGCCATCGGTACGATCTATGTGGGGCTCGATCAGCTCGCCTCATCGCTGGCCAGCTTCTCCTTCTGGCTCATTGGTCCCGTCCTCGCGCTGACGCTCTTCAACTATGGGGTGCGCTTCGCGAAGTGGCAGATCTACCTCCGCACCCTCTCCATCGAGGTGCCCACCAAAGAGAGCATGTTGATCTTCCTCAGCGGGCTCTCCATGGTGGTGACACCGGGAAAGATCGGCGAGCTGCTCAAGTCTTATCTGCTCAAGACCTCCCGGGAGATCCCCATGGCCCTTACGGTGCCCGTGGTGATGGCCGAGCGTGTCACAGATCTGATCGCCCTACTGATCTTGATGTCGTCCGGCTTGCTGGTCTTTCGCCTGGGGGCGCTGCCTATGGCGATCCTGGGTGCTTGTGTACTGCTCTTCTTGTTGATCGTCAGTTATCGTCCCCTGGCCCTCTCTCTCTTGCGTTTGGCTGGGAAATTGCCCGGGGTGGGCCGCTTCAGTGACCGTCTGTTGGCCTTCTATGAGAGTATGGCCACGCTCTTTCGACCGCGCCCCCTCGCTATCGCGACCCTGCTCTCGGTGGCCTCCTGGTCTTGTGAGTGCCTCGGCACCTACTTGATCGTGGGTGGCTTCCCCTCTGTCCGTATCTCACTGCTCATGGCCACGTTCATCTACAGCGCTGGCACCGTAGGTGGCTTGCCCACACCCGGCGGCCTTGGCCTAACCGATGGTGGGATGACGGCGATGCTTCATTACCTCGCTCATATCGAACGCAGCGTTGCCGCGGCCGCGACCCTCCTCGTGAGGTTGACCACCCTCTGGTTCGCGGTGATCGTTGGTGTGATCGCGCTGCTGGTCTTCAGTCGACGTGTCGAGCTGGCTGAAGACGCCACCGATGGGATGCAACGCGGCGACTGATACGTCACCCGCGCTTTTTCGCAGAAGTCGACAGTGAGGTACTCCCGAACTATCGTTCCCTCCCGGGGGGCGGCATCAAGAGCCACACCGTATCACGGCCAGTGGACTTGGCGACGAATGGCAGGAGAATGCGATGACTCAGGTGGACTTGAACTTCGAAGCCTATATCCAAGAGCGCAAAGGCGCCGAGAAGGGGCGCGGCCATGGAGGTGCGGCCTATTCCTACGCGGGTGACCAGAAAGTGCTGCAAGCCCTTGGGAAGATCACCCCTGTGAAGCTCGCAGCGGAGGCAGCCGTCCGCCTCTGGAAGAACGTGGCTCGCAGCCAAATCCTCGGCAGCGCGGTGAAGGTGACGGAAAAGCAATTTTCCGAGATCCATCAGACCACGGTGGACTGCGCGCGGCGACTGCAGATCCCCGTGCCCACGGTCTATATCGCGCCTGAGGTGGGGGCGCTCAACGCGCACACCTTTGGCACCACAGATGATGCCTACATCATCCTCAATGGTGTGCTCGTCGACCACCTCGACGCTGACGAACTGCGCTTCGTGATCGGACACGAGTGTGGACACATTCATAATGAACACGTGGTCTACACCACGTCGCTCTATTATCTGCTCTATTCGGCCAATGTCTTTCTGCGGTGGATCGTGCAGCCGGCGATCCTCGCCTTGCAGTCCTGGTCACGACGGGCGGAGATCTCTTGCGATCGCGCTGGGCTGCTCTGTTGTCAAGACCGTGACACCGCAAACGCTGCGCTGATCAAGCTCGCGCTAGGCAGCAAGAAGCTCGCCCAGGAGATTGACGTCAGCGAATACCTCAAGCAGCTCGATGAAAGCCAACAGGGAGCAGGCAAGCTCCTTGAGCTTTTTCAGAGCCACCCTTACCTGCCCAAGCGCGTCGCGGCTCTCGAACTCTTCGCGCAAACCCATTACTTCCTCCAGGCCAGCGGAAAACTGGAGACTGCCTCTAGTGAGAGCCTCGAGTGGTGTGACGCGCGCGTCGGCCGCATCCTCTCGATCTTTGGCAAAGCACACAAGGCGAGCAAGGAGGCGGATCAAGCCGAGGCCGCCAAGGGTGACGCTGAGACCTCTAAGGATGATGCTGAGGGCTCCGAGGATGGGACAGCAAAGACGGAGGAGGGCTAGCCAATGCTCGAACAACACAAAGCACGAAAAGAAGCAGTCTGTGTGCAGATGCGTCAGCTTGCGCAGGTAGCTGATGCTCTTGGTATGCGCTCGCTGCGAGTTGATATCGAAGGTGTGAGGCTTCCCAAGCTCGACGAAGAGCGCTTCAACCTGGTGGTCTTGGGCGAGTTCAACCACGGCAAATCGACCTTCGTCAACGCGCTGCTTGGTGAGCCCATCCTCCCCGTTGGTATCACGCCCACCACAGCGACGATCAACCACATCGTCTGGGGTGAGGCTCCCCACGCACGCGCGGTGCTGCGCGATGGCGGGACAAAGGAGATCAACCCCAAGGACCTCGCTGAGTATGTCACCCTTGAGGGTGAACACACTGAGACAATCCGTTTCGTAGAGCTCGCTTATCCAGCGGAGCTGCTGCGCGAGCGCATCACCCTCGTAGACACCCCAGGAGTCAATGACATCAACGAGGCTCGCGCTGAGATCACCTATAGCTATATCCCCCGCGCTGACGCGGTGATCTTTCTGCTCGATGCCACGCAGGTGCTCAAGCAGAGCGAGCGCACCTTTATTCAACAACGATTGCTGCGTCGCAGCCGTGACAAGCTGCTCTTCGTGCTTGGGAAAATCGACCTCCTCGATGACGAAGAGCGCGAGCAGGCGCTGGCCTTCGCCGAGGAGCACCTGGCACAGATCGTCACCGAGCCACAGGTCTTTGCCCTCAGCGCCAAGCGTCAGCTCGAAGGAAAGAGCGCGGAGGCCGGCATGGCTCCCATGCTGGCGCATCTTCAACGTTTTCTCAGTGAAGAGCGTGGCCGGATCTTGCTGGACAACGCCATCGACGACGCCCAGCGCACCGTGCGCTACCTGCGTTCAAGCATCGGCATCAAACGTGGCAGCCTCCAGCTCTCCGAAGAGCAGCTCACAGAGCGTATCCTCGAGGTAAAGAAACAGCTCGCTGGCTCCAAAGAGAGCCTCGATGAACTCAACCAACGCATTCTCAACGAGGGTGAGGCGGTCAAAGCCACCGTGCGTCACGACCTGCGCCAGTTCATCGCTCATTTCTGCGAGGTCTTGCCCGCGCAGATCGACAAGGCTAACGCAGCTGACGTGAAACGCTATCTGCAGTTCTTCATTCAGGACAAGCTCAAAGAGTGGGCCGAGCTAGAGGGTGACAAGATCGCCGAGATGCTCGAGCACCTCACAGAGGAGATCATCCAAGTCGCCAACGAAAATGTGCACGCCGTGCTCGATGTCGTCGCTGGAAGCCTCGGCGCTGAGGACGCAAAGGTCGACCTCCAGGTTGACACCCTAAAATACGACGCCGGAGTCTTCATCCTCGGCGCGTTGGGCACCACGGTCTTTCTCTTCGTCAACACCTTCGTGGGTGGGTTGTTGACCTTGGCTGTGCCTCTGCTGGCAGTGGTGATGCGAGAGAAGGTAGGCGGCCAAATCAAAGCTCAAGCGAAGAAGCAAGCTCCCGCTGCCATCGCTCGCGCGGGTGAGGCGGTGCAGCCACGCTTCGAGGAGATCGTCGATCGTTTCACCGAGCGCCTGCGCGACTTCATCGCTAACGCCGGCCAAACGCTGCACCGTGGCATCTCCGAGGTCCTCGATGAGGCCCTCGCTCACCGCAAGGAGCAAACAGAGAGCGACGAGGAACTCTTGATGCAGCTCGACGCACGACAGGAGGAGCTTGCGCAGATCGACACCACCCTCGAGGAGCTGCGTGTGCAACTCTGGCAGAGTGATGCTTCCTAGTGGCAAGCTTCGACGTCACCTTTCATCCCTTCGGCGCCGAGGAGATCGATCGTTACGTCTTTGACGTTTGGCGCAACCCGTCTCTGGCAAGAGCGCGGGCGCGTGAATTGAATGATGATGGTGCCAAACAAGAGGTCATCATCACGACGATCTATGCGCAATTTGCTGCCTGGCGGGCACAGTTGGAGACAGGCCAGGTGGAGACAGGCCAACTGAAGGGCACGAAGACGCTGGCCTTTGCCTGCGCAGCCTTGAGCGGCTACCGCCACTTCTATTCCTATGCCCAGGGCTCTGCCCTCGCCTTCGCCGCGGAGTTCGCGCCCGAGATCGCCAACCTCTTCATCCCCCTCTCGGCTCTGCCCAACGCGCCCCCGGAGCTGGCCTCCATCGATTTCAACGGCGGGCTGCTAGACACAAACTACAGCGCAAGCGGGCTGCTACCTTTGCAGCATTTCGCCGCCCTGCGGTGTGCTCTCGATGGACTGCGAGAAAAGGCAGAGAGTTCCGCCGCCCTCTTCTGCCTCTTCGACGAACATGATCGGGAGGCGCTGGAGAGCGCCCTGGCAGCAGCCGAAGGGCTCGGGGTGGGCCTGATGGAGGCGGCTGACCTCGTGGTGCCAGCGGAGCGCACAGGCTCCACTGACCTGGACAAGCTACGCCTAATTCGTCAAAGGAAGCAGGGATGTGGGCCGGAGGAATGCGGGCCAGGGGAGCCACAGGGGCGCGAACAATTCCCATGTCTGTGCAAAAGCACCTCTAGCAGCTAACCTGCCTCGACATGGGTTTTTGGGATCGCATTGGCCAGCGCATTGGCGAACTCGTAGATGACATCGACGTAGGTGCTCCTACCCGGGAGCTGCTCGACCGCGCCAAAGAGGCGCACGATGGTGGGGATTTCTCGCTGACAGAGCAGCTCCTCGATCGTTACACCCAAGACGTGCCCGATCGACAGCCCGCGTGGCTCTTGCTTGGGTCGGCGCAGCTTGAGCAAGGGAAGTGGCGGGATGCACGCTCGAGCTTGGAGCGATCGCTGACGCTCTGTGAGAGTGACGCCCACACGCTGACACTGCTCGCACGCGCCCAGTGGCAACTCGGCGAGGTCGAGGGGGCGCTCGTCAGCTCCAAGCGCGCCCTCGACACTGGCGTGGCGGAAAAAGCTTTGGCTGCCGAGATCTATGCCCTCCGAGGGGAGATGCTCCTTGAGGGGGGTGACGCCGATCGCGCCGTACGCGAGCTACGCAAGGCTGTTGCCGCGGCGAACGGGCGGGATCTGCGATTGGTGGGGCTCTTGGGGTGCGCCCTCTGGCTCGACGGCAATGCACGCCTGGCGTCTCACCACCTCCAGACGGCCGCGACCTCCCCAGAGGTCGAACCCGCTGTGCTCGAAACGTTGGTCTCTGTGCTCCTCGAGGGGGGTCAAACGACTGACGCCGAGCGAGCCGCCCGGCGCCTGCTCGAGCTCAAGGACTCGCTCTCGGGTCGGCTGGCCCTCGCTCGCGTGCACCTAGCCCAACGCGAGCCCGAAAAGGCAAGAGACACGCTCCTCCGGGCCCTGGAGCTCGACCGAAGCAACTGGGAGGTCCATCACCTCCTGGCTCGAGCTCAGCTTCTGGTGAACGACGCACCGCAGGCTTTGGAGCATCTACGCGCCGCCTACAGGTTGAGGGGGGAGCGGGACATTGCGCTGACCAGAGAGATGCTGGCGGTGCTGCTGGACAGCCTGCCTGCCCACCCGGATCGCATGTTTGGTGGACTGCGAGGGGAGCTGAAGCAGCTGGGTGAAGCGCTGCTCGCTGGCGACGCCCATGACAGTGAAGGCCTGGCCGCGACAGCGCTGGCTAAGATCGATGACTTGAACACAGCCATGGGCGAGGTCGCCCAAGCCCTCGCCGGGGGTGAAACCTATACCGCCCGCTTGGCCCTCGCGCTCCTCTTCGACCACGGCGATCAGCTCGACGCCGCGATCAACGCCTACCAAGCGGCCCTCACCATCCGCCCTCGAGCGGCGTTCGCTCGCCTTCGACTCACCAACGCCTACCGCCGGCGTCTGCACACCGACCCAGGTGGTGAAAACGATCTCCGGGGCGCGCCAGGCCTCTACTCAACTTTTCACTTGGCAGAGCGGGTCCTGCGCGCGCATCCATTCCTGGCCGATCTCACTGGAGAAATTTCACGCATCCGGCAGGACTTCGATCGGCCGCTGCTCCTGGCCGTGATGGGTGAATTCAACGCTGGAAAGTCGACCTTCGTCAACGCCTTGGTGGGTGAGAGAGTAGCACCCATGGGCATCACGCCCACCACAGCGACCATCAACGTGCTCAAGTATGGCGAAGAGCGGGCCGCACGCGTGATCTGGCGCGATGACCGAGAGGAGTTGCTCTCATGGGAGGATCTCGAGAGCTTCCTGCACGACCTCGATGATGAGCGCGCGCGCGCCGTTCGCGTCGTGGAGCTGCTCTACCCCGCTGAGGAGCTGACCCGCGTCAACATCGTCGATACTCCGGGCCTGAACTCCATCGTCGAAGAGCACGAACACACAGCGCGAGAGTTTCTGGAGCAGGCTGACGCGATCATCTGGCTCTTTTCGGCCGATCAGGCTGGTAAACAGAGCGAAGAGCGGGCGCTGGCTGTCATGCAGGAGCTGCGCCTGAAGACCGTTGGGGCGCTGAACAAGGTTGACCGCCTTGATGAAGCGCAGCTGGCGCAGGTCCTCGACCATATGGAGCAAGGCTTCTCAGAGCTGGTGGAACACATCCTGCCGGTGTCCTCCAAGCTGGCCCTCGAAGCCAGAGTAGCTCAGGACGACGAGGCGTTTGCCCGCAGCCGCTTTGGTGAACTGCGAGCCCACCTGGAAGTAGAAATTTTCGCGCGCAGTCGGCGCATCAAAAAGCAGGTGGCGGCCCAGCGCCTGGAGGCCATTATCGCTCGGGGGCTCGAGCGGCTTGAGGAGCAACGGCGGCCCCTCGCGACGCTCCGTGAACGGCTCGACGACGTGCGCAGCGCCCTCGCAGCCATGGACCCCAAGGTCTTCACCGACGCCGAGCGTCGCGCCCTGCACCTTGCCCTCAGCGACATCTATCGCGCGGCGGCCCACGAGGTGCTCGAGTTCGTTCAACCGCGCCGTGGCGCTTTTTTTGGCAAGAACCGGGCGGAGCGTGCTGACAGAGACTTCTTGCTCGAGCTGATGGTGGAGCAGCTTGATCGTCTTGGATCCCACTCCAAAGAACGCGTCTTGGGGCGGATACACCTGGCTCTCGGCTCAGGCCTGGCTGCCCTGGAGAGGGTCGGACCCACAGCACACCTGGAGATCTCTGCGGGCGGAAACAGTCTGCAACAGCGCCTCGCCAGCTCCATGGACGTGCTCGACCACCAGGTGTATGGGCACTTTCTATCCTTCGCTCGTGGCACGCTTCATGGGGGTCGCATTGACCACTTCTTTGATGAGCAGCTGCCAACGGCGAGCTTGGACGAAGCCTCCTTGGTCGCGCTCCTTGACGTGGACGCGCCTCGCTTTGAGGTGGAACTTTCGGACGCGCTCTTGCGCTGGGTGAGCGATCTACGGATTGCTCTGAATCATGAGATCGAGGCTCTCGAGGCGCGCGCCACCATCGCAGAGTTGGAGCTCGAGGTCTCCACCACAGAGCCCCTACGAAGGATTGTGGAACGCAATCTGCTGGCGGGCGCTGAAAGCACCCCTGCCACTAGAAGACAAAGCAGTCTGACAGCCAGGGGGTGAAGGAGGAACCATGAGCTGGATTCTTGGCATTGACGAGGCAGGCCGTGGGCCCGTGTTGGGGCCGCTGGTGCTCTGTGGCGTGTGCATCGAGGCAGCACGTCTGCCAGAGCTTGAGGCTCTCGGCGTACGTGATTCAAAGACCTTCGGCTCAGGTGCTCGAGCCCAGCAGCGCCGAGAGGCGTTGGCCAAGGAGATCACAGAGCTGGCGGATGTCCACCTCGCCATCGCCGAGCCAGAAGAGATCGATCACTGGACCGCGGAAGGTGGCCTCAACCGCCTCGAACAGCAGCTCGCCACAGACGTGATCACGCAAAGCCCCTCATGTGAAACCATTTGGGCTGATGGCGCACGCCTCTTTGGGCCTTTGAAAGCGCGTTTTTCAGCCCTCCAGGCCGAAGACCGCGCGGACCAAGAACATGCCATCGTCGCTGCGGCGTCCATCGTCGCCAAGTCGAAGCGTGATGAGCGCATGGCTGCCTTGGTCATGCCCTTCACCGCTGACCTCGGCAAGGTAAGCGGCGGGGGTTACCCCAACGCGGCTACAGCGCGCTTCATGCGCAATTATGTTGAACACTACGGCTCATTGCCCCCAGGCGTACGACACAGCTGGGGTTGGGGCACGCTTCGTGAGCTGAAGGAAGAGCTTCGTCTGCAGCAAGGAACGTTGGAGGCAAACAAGCGGTGATGATCAAACGCGTGTTGGTCGTTTACAAGAAGAGCTCTTTTCAGCTCTATGTGAAGGTGAAAGGCGACGACTCCCTCCAGCGCGCGCTCTCGCGCGGCGATCCCGTCGCCCAGCGCATGCTGGACAGCCACGATACGCTGCAGCGCTCAGCCGAGAAGCTTGAGAGGTCACTCGCGGCTCGCAGCATCGAGTTCGTGAGTCGGTGGCGTGGACGCATCCGCAGCACGCGCGGCTTCGATCTCGTGATCTCCTTGGGGGGTGATGGCACGCTGCTCGAGACGGCGCACTGGCTCGGCTCCTGTCCCCTCTTGGGCATCAACTCGGACCCCACCAATAGCGTCGGTGAGCTCTGCGCAGGGACCGCCGATGAGATCGATCAGATCCTCGACGCCCTGCTCGCTGACAAGATCGCCATCACGCCACGCACCCGTATGCAGGTGTGTGTGGATGGCCAATCAGTCCTCGGCCCTGTGCTCAACGATCTGCTCATTGCGGAGCGGAGCCCTGCAGATATGGCACGGTTCCAGCTGACGGTGATGCCACAAGCTGACATCGCACAAAAAGACGCTACGCAGATCCTCGAGCTTTCGTCACACACCCAGAGCTGGCACGAGGTGCGTAGCTCGGGCCTTTGGATCGCCACAGCCACAGGGTCCACCGCGGGAATTCGTTCAGCGGGCGGTGAGAAGAGGTCTCATGTTTCGACCGACCTGCAATACCTGGTACGCGAGCATTATGCACCCCCGAGCCTACCCCGCGCCGAACGGATCCATGGTTTCTTAGAGACCGATGAGACGCTGGTGCTCATCAGTCGTATGCGCTCAGCCTGCGTCTGGGCTGATGGGCCTCATCGTAAAGTCCGGGTACGTTATGGGCAGGTGGTCTCCGTAGAGGACTCAGCGCCCCCTCTGCTCTTGGTGGGGACTTTTCAGGATAGAAGCCAGCTGACTTAGCGTCTGGCTCGACGTGAGGACTTAGAGTGTCTCCGAGCCATGTTCTGAGCTGCCTGGACCCAATGCGGCCTGTGCTTGGGAAAACGAAAGCGGTCCTCGGGTTGGATCCCCCGTCCCAGGCGTTGAAGCGCATGCTCTGTTATGTCATAGAGTTGCGTGCTTCCTTGGTGCTCGAGGAGATAGCCCCAGGCCTTGGGTTGTGAGTATCCCCCCGGACCGCGCTCTTGTGTCACGCGCTCTCCAACCCAGGCCCCTTTGAGCGCGCCAGAAGAGATCTTCCACCAGGTGTCTCTTGTGATGCGTCGGGTGGTCTTGCAGTGATAGCGGCGCCGGTCACCTTCGTTCTTGGAAACCTCGGTGCGAACGAGTTTCACTTTCCCATCCGAGGTCATGTTGTAGATCCGCTTCACGGCCGCGCTCTTGAAAATTTGCGATGCCACCAGGTGCCCTGTGCTCGCGTAGTCTGGCTCAATCGTAAGGTTCTTGAGCACCTGCAGCCGGGGAAAGGCCTGCAGAAGTTCTTCCGCGGTGGGACTGCGTGCCTCGCTAGGAAGAGCAAATAGCAGAAGATATGTGAATAGTGCAATACGCATGGAGCAACTCTGCACCCAGGTAACTGCACTGCCTGTGCCATGGAGATTCGCCCTCTATAGGCCTGTATTTGCTAATGTATTAATTTCTGACGTAGGCGGATCGGGTCTGAGAGCCAGTGGATCGGCCACAATTTCAGCCACGTCTTTTCAAGCCAGGCCGGCTCAGCCTGGCTCCCCTGCGCTCACCGAAGAGGATTTTCCTTTCAGCAGGCCCAAAACATCGACCCCCAAGGCTGCCTTGATCTGCTCGGCGGCCCCAATGACTTTGGCAGGAAGATCTCCATCACCCGATTGCATGCCGAGCACTGTCACCTTGTCTATCTTCACGCCTTCAACAGTGCGGGTGAGGATATCCACCAAGGACCCAAGCTTCTGCATCAAGAAGACATCACGAGCGTTGGGACCGGCCTTCTTCCACGCTGACGTCACCTGGCGTAAGACCTCAGCCGTGGCCCGCCCCTCCTGGATAATGGTCGCCGCCTCACCACGAGCCTCATTGATGGCCGCCTCCATGCTCGCGTTGGCGGGCACAATGATATCCGCTTCCTGCTGTTGCTTTGTCCTTTCGATACGAGCCTTCTGTACCTCCAACTGTGCCTTGGACTCCACCACCGAGGCTTTGATCTCGCCACGAGACTGCGCAACATTAGCCGTTTGCTGCGTCTCAGCGTCAGCGACGTCACGATCTGTTTCAGCCGCGGTGGTGCGGATGGCAGCGTCAATACGCACGAGCTCAGCTTTCTCTACGTTCTGAGCGTCACGGATGACGCTCGCTGCGTTGTTCTCTGCCTCAGCAATGGTCGCCGCCTTGCGAACCTCAGCACCAGAGATGCGGCCGATGCTGTTCAGATAGCCGCGCTCGTCGGAGACGTTCTGAATATTCAACGTATCGAGCTCGAGCCCCAGCTTGTGCAGGTCGTGGTCTGCTTCCTCCTTCAGCTCACTGGCGAAGCGCAGCTTGTCGGAGTTGACCTCCTCTGGGGTCATGGTGGCGAGGACGCCTCGCAGGTTGCCCTCGAGAGTCTCCTTGGCGATGCGAATCACCGCTTGGCGCGGCTTTCCAAGCAGACGCCCCACCGCGTTACCCAACAAAGGCTCGTCGCCACCGATCTTGACGTTGGCGACACCATCGACGCTGAGCGGAATGCCTCCTTTGGAGAAGGCCCCCTTCACCGCTACGTTGATGGCCATATTCGTCAGGTCGATGCTGTCGACGACCTCGAAGAGCGGCACCTTTATCTTTCGTCCACCCTTGACGGCGTAGTAGCCAGTTCGCTTCCCGCCCTCCCATCGTGTCTTGCCAGAGAAGATCAAGACCTCATTGGGCCCACAAATGTGGAGCAATTTTTTATAGGTAATCAAAAACGCGACCACAGCCAGAACCAGCAGCACGACGATGACCAATGTGCCCATGGTTTCCTCCGTTTCCTAAGTCCGCTCATGATGAGCGGGTCAGATGTTTACGCTCGTGGTAGTAAACCCGCTGCAGGCTGCTCTTGACGTTTCCCAGCCCCGCTGGCCGAGACCCCATTGCTGCTCTTACCCTCTGGGTAGAGGATGCTGGGGATATCCACGCCCGTAGTCTCGCGCAACGCCAGGAGCACCGAGCTCACAGTCTTCGGGAAGCCCGCCACATAGTTCGGCAGCGCGGAGCCATCTCCGTTATCAATCACGTTGACCTCGCCCACCTGCAGCGCGCTAAGCTTGTTCACCACGTTCTCCATCAGCTTTTCGACCTGCTGAATCAGGTAGACATCTCGTGCGTGCGGGCCCGCCTCAGCCCAGGCCTCTGCGAGGAGCTCGAGCACCATAGCCAACGCGCGGCCGTCTTCTTCGATAGGCGCCGCTTTCCCCTTGGCCACCAACTCTTGAGCGCGCCTTTGGACCTCTGCAGGGATCTCAACCTCTACCTTGAGACGCAGCTCCTCGAGCTGGCGGCGAATACGCTGCAGTTCCTGCTCTGCTTCGAAGCGCGCCTGCTGTCCTGCAGCGTCAGCCGTGCGCTTCGCGGACTCCACGCGCGCTTTGAACTCGGCCTCACGCTCCTTCTGCTCGTTCTTCTTGCGCACGATCGCCATCTCTGCCTTCTGCCGCGCGATGTCGCCTTCAGCCTTGCGCTCAGCCGACGCCTGCTTCGCCTCATTGGTCGCGTCAGATTCGGCGATCTCTGCCCGCTTGATCACCTCAGCAATCTTCTTGCGGCCGATAGACTCGAGGTACTCAACCTCGTCAGAGACATGCTGAATCTTGAGCGTGTCGAGGTGTAGCCCCAGCTTGGCGAAATCATCCGCCACCTCCTCTGAGAGGCTCTCGGCGAAGCGCAAGCGGTCCTCGTTGACCTGAACCGGGGTCAGCGTCGCCAACACACCGCGCAGCGTGCCCTCAAGGGTCTCGCGGGCGACCTGCTCGATTTCTCGCGGGTCCCGCCCTAGGAAGCGCTCAATCGCATTGCCCACGGTAATCTCATTGTTGGAGATCTTGACGTTGGCGATGGCCTTCACCTCAAGAGGGATACCATCGCTCGAGTAGGCCTGATGCACAGCCAACTCGATGGGGATGGTGCGCATATCCATGCGAACAACCTCTTCGATGAAGGGTTTGCGCCATGTCCGCCCACCCCGCACGACCCGGTAGCCGCGTATCGTGCCATCAGCCATCTTGTTTCGACCTCCAGAGATGATCAACACCTCGTTGGGTCGACAGATGTAGAGGAAGCTCTTGATGAACTGAACCAACACCAAGAGCATCACCCCCGCACTTACCGCTATCCCAACCACCCAAAGCAGCTTCTCCATCTCTTGTGGCATCGTTGTTTCCTCCCTCTTCTTTCGATAAAAGATCGCTAACGCGGCGCGCGCACGACCTGTAGCTCCACTCCGTTAACCTCAATCACCAAGACCTTGTCGCCTTTGCACAACGCCTCATCTTCATCGATGGTCGCCAAGAGGTCGATCATCTGGCCTCCTGGAGTCAAGACCCTCACTTTGCCACGCTCTCCCTTGGTGAAAGGCAGCAGCACCGTGCCCTCGAGCCCTTTGTAGTCGTCAACCCTTGTCACACTGCTGATCTCACCCTGTCGGAGACGACGCATCGCGAAGGCAGCGCCGAACCCACAGATCAAACCCATCGTCAGGGACACCGCTAAGGTCACCACGGGGCCCGCGAGACCGAAGATCTCGAAGATCGCGCCAGCTAGCCCAAAGAAGGTCAAAAAGAAGACCCAGAAGCGCAGGGAAAGGAAAGGCATCCAGAAGTCTGCGACCTCGAGACCCTCATGACCTCCAACCTCGGCGTCAGCATGAACATCGGCGTCAGCATAAACATCGGCGTCAACGTCTGCATCGACATCGACATCGACATCAACATCGACATCGACATCAACATCAGCATCGACATCAACGTCGTCGGCGTCATGACCCAAAAAGAGCGAGGCACCAAGCAGGATGCCACCAATGATGGCGCTGGCTACATAGACATAGAGCAAGACCATCTCACACCTCCATGCATTGTGGATTGTTCA